>JAFGOO010000026.1 GCA_016926455.1 Methanosarcinaceae archaeon
GATATAATAACAATCGGAGACCACGGTGAAAAAACGCTCTGTTTTTTATCAAGACACGGAACAGGACACCGTATCTCGCCTTCCCAATTAAACTCAAGGGCAAACATTTTTGCTCTTAAGAAGCTCGGAGTTAAACGGATAATATCTGCATCAGCTGTGGGCAGCCTGAAAAAAGAGCTTGCTCCTTTGGATCTTGTAATACCAAACCAGATATTCGACCGTACAAAATCAAGACCAAATACTTTTTTTGATGAAGGGATCGTTGTCCATATTGGATTTGCTGACCCTTTCTGTCCGGAACTTTCAAATATTATATTTGATGTTGCGAACTCAATGGGCTACAAAACGCACAATGGAGGAACATACGTCTGTATGGAAGGGCCTCAGTTCTCGACCCGTGCGGAATCGCGGGTGTATCAGGCACTTGGGTTTGATATAATCGGTATGACGGCCCTGCCGGAGGCAAAACTTGCACGTGAAGCAGAGATATGTTATTCGATGATTGCAACGGTGACAGATTATGACGTCTGGCATGAAGATGACGTGACCATTGAGACAGTGATCGAAAATGCCATAACGAACCAGGCTGCGGTAAAGGACATTATAACCGAAGTGATTGAAAAAGTTCCCCTTGAACAGGAATGTTCCTGTAAGGACGCACTGATGGGTTCGATCACGACAGAACAGAATATGATTTCCTATGAGGTAAAACAGAAACTTGATTGCCTGATTGGCAAATACCTGTATTAGTAGCTAACATTCGGTTTCGGAAAATCTGAATCGTAAATGTTTAAATATATCGCCGTTTATATTTAAAATCGGTGAATCAATGCCGCACAAATGTACAAGATGTGAACATATTTTTGAAGACGGGGATTCCGTTATACTTACCGGATGCCCCAATTGCGGCTGGAACAAGTTTCTGTATGTCAAAAGTGAAGACGTTGAGGCGTCCTGCGAAGAGACAGAACCGAAGGCTTCCGATATTGTCGATGAAACTATAGACACCACACTCCCTAAAAAAATTATTACAGAACTTGATGAAGTACTTGGCATTAAAAAAGAGGAAAGCTGTGAAGAGGAGAATGAGGAAGAACGGGTTGAGTCTGTCCGAATACTGGGTCCGGGTTCATACGAGTTGAATCTTGATTCGCTTCTTAAACGCAAAGAAATTATAATGGCAATAAAAGAAAACGGTAGCTATGCGGTGGATTTGCCATCTGTGTTCAAGAAGAAAAAAAAGGAAAAGTGATCGTGCACTTTGTTCGTTCTGATTTGATTGCTTAACCGCCTCATAGAAGGAAAATGAGAATATTTTTCTACTTTTGTGTCTGTTTTTTACGATCACACCGCAACCTTAAATAATATACATTTAATACTCGACAAATACGTGAAGAGGATGAGTGTCTTACCATGAGTGCAGTATCATTACTCAGCAGTGGTTTGGATTCGGTAACAGCATTAGCATTTACAAAAAAATTGATGGATGTGAGACTCGCGCTTACATTCGATTATGGACAGCGTTCTGCGCTTCGAGAGATTGAATTTGCAAAAAATGTCTGCGACTGTTATGGAATCAAACATGAAGTGATTAAACTTGACTGGCTGGGCAATATCACAAAAACGTCCCTTGTGAACAAGGATGTTGAAATCCCGATAGTTTCATTAGAAGACATCTCTGATGGCGCTGCGCCTGAAATAACAAAAGAATCTGCAAAGAATGTATGGGTTCCGAACAGGAATGGAGTAATGATAAACATTGCAGGAAGCTTTGCGGAAAGTATAGGATGTGAATATGTGACCGTTGGATTTAATGGGGAAGAAGCACAGACATTTCCTGATAATAGCTTTGAATTCGTTCAGGCAATGGATAGATCACTATACTTTTCCACACAGAACAAAGTGAAACTGCTGGCTCCATTGATCGAATTTGATAAAGCCACCATCGTCTTGGAAGCACTAAAGACTGATGCACCCCTTGAATGGAGCTGGAGCTGCTACCATGGTGGAAATGTTCCATGCGGAGTCTGTGAAAGCTGTGTTCGGCGGGCGCGTGCATTCAAGGAAATCAGAAAAAAAGACCCTCTTCTTGTGAGATTGGCTGTTAAAAGCTAATTGCTGGTGATAAGGAGTAAAATCCAATGAAATGCATTATTCTGGATAAAAAAATGGATTATGATGGAAGCCAGATATCCTCTCTGTGGGGCTACAATACCGAAGGCATTAAGGATGATTCAATAATCGCTTTCAGGGGAAAGTGTGATGTAAAACTTGATCACATGATAGACCTTGAAGACAAAAGGGACCATGAATCAATATACTCTGAAGACATGCTTCATTTCATAATTGAGCACTTTGATTCAATTGATATGAAACTTATCTATGCAAGACAGCGTTTTTTTACGGCTATCGTTTCTGAGATACTCACAGAACATGGGATAACGGTCAAGCGCGAAGGCGATGACCTGTTCGTAAACAACAAAAAACTCACCATATCTATTGCCAGCACCTCGGCAGTTTCACAGAAAATACATTTTGGCATCAATGTAGTACACGATGATTATGGAAACTTGGAAGAGTGCGGGATAAAAGGAAACGATTTGGCTGTACTGGTAGAAGAGATTGGT
Source organism: Methanosarcinaceae archaeon (assembly GCA_016926455.1). Taxonomy (GTDB): domain Archaea; phylum Halobacteriota; class Methanosarcinia; order Methanosarcinales; family Methanosarcinaceae; genus JAFGQV01. The sequence continues at coordinate 2,628 of JAFGOO010000026.1, forward strand.
AACCGTTACGTGCAGGAATTTGAAGATATCGAGAAAGATTTGCGAAAATCCCGGCCACTGGACGTGATATGATGTTTGCACCAGTTAGTGAAATATTCTGTTCAGTTCAGGGAGAGGGATCATATGTGGGTGTTCGGCAGGCCTTTGTACGTTTTGTTGGATGTAATCTAAATTGCTCGTACTGCGATACACTACAGAAAAGTAGGGATTACTGCAGGTTCGAAAAAGACCCGGGTACCGGTGTATTTGAGACCTTAACAAATCCACTTACTGTGAAGATGGTAGAAGATATGATTAGATCCTTCAAAAATATCCATTCTGTCTCCCTGACAGGCGGTGAACCACTTTTGCATGCCGATTTTATAAGCAGGCTACATACTTCTGCACCCATATATCTTGAATCCAATATGACCCTGCCCCAGATGGCAAAAAAAATAAAGGACAGGGTATCCTATGTTGCTGGCGACGTTAAGCTCATGGAAGAATTTGAAGGTGAGGATTTTGAATCTCATCTTGACAGAACAATCGAATGCTTCAGGATACTTAAAACAACAAAAAAAAGAGACTGCTTCTGCAAGATCGTCGTGACAACAAATACGGTTCCAGATGATGTAATTGGTATTGTGAGCACCATCTCGAACTACGTTTCCTCTGTAGTGCTGCAGCCAGTGAACCACTCACAAAAAACGGCATCAACAAAGTTCCTGCTGGATCTCCAGGAATATTTGTTTGATAAAATTGACACACGAATAATACCACAGACTCACAAGATGTGGGGGTGTTTATAATGACAAAAATGATACTTGGAATTATTGAATATATTGACAGTGCGCACTACCTTCCCGGACACAAGACTTGCGGAATCGTTCATGGTCACACATACAAAATAGAAGTGACGATCCAAGGCGAGAAAAAAGAAAATGGGATGGTAATGGATTTTTATGAGATGAAAAAAATACTTAAGGATGTTTTGAAGGAATATGACCATAAATTGATAAACGATATTATTTCTTACCCGAGTGTGGAAAACATCTGCGAGCATATTTGTTCAAAACTCACATTAAGTTTTGATTTCCCGCTTATGGTCAGGGTATGGGAAGGAGAAGGCAAATGGTGTGAGATTAACTCAGAAAACTTGAAGTAGAGAGATTCCAAAATATATATCAAGATGTTACCTCATAAACAGATTCATATTTTGGATTTTAAATGGAGGTTATAATTTGTCCGAATCTAAAAAATCAGATTTTAATATTGATGAAGAAAGCTGGAGGAAAATTTCAGAGCATCCATGTTATGATAAAAACGCTCAACATAAATTTGGAAGGATTCATCTGCCAGTAGCACCAAAATGCAATATACAGTGCAATTATTGTGAAAGGGATTTTGACTGCGTAAATGAAAGCCGTCCAGGTGTTACAAGTGAACTGCTGACCCCTCAGCAGGCATTAGAAAAAACTAGGCAGGTTCTGAAACAATATCCTTTCATCAAAGTAGTTGCAATTGCCGGACCTGGTGACCCCCTTGCAAATGATGAGACCTTTGAGACCTTCGAGCTGATCAAAAAGGAATTCCCTGATGTGACATTGTGCATGAGCACAAATGGTCTTGCATTACCTGAAAAAATGCCCGATATGATTCGGGTGGGCATAACTACACTGACTGTCACCTTAAACGCCATTGACCCCAAGATCGAGGCCAAGATTTGTGATCATATCATCTACAAAGGCAAAGTATACAGGGGAATTGAAGGTGCAGAAATAATAATTAAAAACCAACTGGAGGGTATCAAAGCTGCAGTAGATGCGGGAATTGTTATTAAGATCAATACCGTGCTCATTCCGGGAATAAATGACCATCATGTGGTGGATATTGCAAAAAAGATGAATGAGATGGGAGTTTATATCATGAACATCATGCCTCTGATCAACCAAGCCGCATTTGCAGATAGAAGACCACCGACCACTGAAGAACGCAAAAAAGCACAGGATGAATGCGAACCCTACGTCAAGCAGATGCGACATTGTCGCCAGTGCAGGTCAGATGCTTATGGTCTTCTGAGCCAAGACCTGTCACAGATGAGTGAAAAAAGAAGACAGATAATCCAGATTAAGAAGTAACTTTCATAATATCAGGAAGTTTCCACTTTGCACATACATAAACTGGTACAAGGAATCAGGGATTTTGAAGGTGTGACCCGCAAGAAACCTATCGCTGATATCGTTGAAATCTTTGAGACTGTGCGTTCTGAATACGGAGGCACCATTGTAGATTTCGGGGACGATGCGGCTGTCATAGACATTGGTGGTGGTGATGTTATCCTTTTTGCCGCAGATGGCATATGGGGTAAACTCCTGCGTGCCAGTCCTTGGTGGGCGGGATATGGTTCTGTTGTCGTTAATGTAAATGATATATCAGCCATGGGAGGACGTCCCCTTGCGATGGTTAATGTTATTTCAGCAGACAATAAGGATGCATGCAAAGAGTTGATCAAAGGGATCAGGGATGGAGTTAAAAAATTTGGTGTGCCAATGGTCGGCGGTCATATGCATCCGGATACTCCTTATACTTCCCTATCTGTTGCAATCATTGGGATTGCAAAGAAGGATTCCATAATCCGAAGCGACACTGCAAAACCGGGGGATGTTGTTGTTGTTGCCTATGATATGGATGGAAAGATCGGGCCTAATTCACCTTACAGCTGGGATACAACTTCTTTCAAGGATCCAAACACTGTGCGTGAAAGATTCCTTGTGATGCAGACAATAGGTGAACGTAAACTGGTAACGGCAGGAAAAGACATCAGTAACCCGGGAACCATTGGAACTCTTGGTATGCTGTGTGAAACGAGTAATGTTGGAGCATCTGTGGACCTTACAAAAATCCCAGTTCCAGATGGAGTGGATTTCGAACAGTGGCTAAAGGTATATCCGGCAACGGGCTATATCCTGACCGCAAGAAAGGAAAACGCTGGTGAATGCATTCGGATTTTCGAGGATGTGGGTATGGTTGCAACTATTGTCGGGAAAGTGGATGATAGCCTGAAACTGGATATTTATGACGAAAAAGAAAGGGCAACTGTCTTTGATTTTAGAACTGACGACATAACGGGCATAACTATAGTTTAGTAATCGCTGTTAACCCATGCATCCAGTTCTTCATACAAGAACTTTTCAGCCTCTCGAATAATATCCAGTTTACCTCGAAGAGCCAATAGTTCACGTTTATCGCTTTCTACAATGTTGACAGTTACTTCCCGATTCACCGGTTCAAGGTCAAACTCTTCAACCACATCGTATATGATAGTTGATGGCGTTCCTGGCGGGATTATAAGGTCATACAAACCTTCAAGTTCTTTTTTTTCCTTTTCTCTTTCTTCATTATATATTAGGTCATCCAATGAAAGAATTTTTGCCATACTAATCACCCCTTTATAGCCTGAACTGATGCCTGTGTTTCTATAAAAACTAACCGATATTATCCCGGTTTTTAAATAAAAAATTAATAAGATGCTCCTATTGGAGTTTATATGCAATAGAGATTTTCGATAAACCCACTCACTCAACACTACTTTTTATTAAAATATAAATATTAGCTAAATAAATTAATAAATATGGATAATCTGACTGTTATTGCTCTTAATGAAGAATATAAACGCCTTCAATCTGTTGGAGATAGACTTGCAGAAATCGGATCATTGATAGATTGGAAATCTTTTCGTCCTATCCTGGAATCAATTTACAACAATAGAACATATTCAGGTGGATAGCCTGAAGCTGATGTTATTGTAATGTTCAAAATGCTTGTTCTGCAGCAGTGGCATTGTCTTTCTGATGCTGAACTTGAAAAACAATGCATTGATAGGATCTCCTTTAGGTAATTCTTGGGATTTCCTGAATATGTGCCAGACAGTACAACTGTCTGGTCATTCAGGAAGACAATTATCGATAACGGAAAAGAGAAAGAAATATGGAATGAGATGCAAAAGCAGCTTGATGGTATTGGATTGAAAATTAAAAAATGGATGATTCAGGATGCTACTTTTATTCAATCTCATCCCGGACATGTCAAGGCAGATAAACCCAGGGGAAAAGATGCAAAGACAAGAAGAAGCAAAGATGGAACGTGGGTGAAAAAAGGTGGTAAGTCTTATTTTGGCTACAAGCTTCACACAATTATTGACAAGGATTATGAACTGATCAGAAGATTTGAGACAACAACAGCATCGGTACATGATTCACAAGTAGATCTCTCTGAAATTAACGAAGTTGTTTATAGGGATAAGGGATATTTAGGAGTAGGGGCAAGGGGATTTGCAGAAACAATGCAAAGAGCTGTAAGAGAACATCCTTTGGGAATAAGGGATATTCTCAGAAATGAAAGAATAAGTGTGCAGAGAGTTCCTTGTGAGAGGGTATATGCCGTAGTAAAGGAAATATTCAAAGCTGGAAAGGTCTTTGTTACAACCGTGGAAAGAGTCAATGTTAAGATGTTGATGACAGCTTTTTGCTTTAATTTGCATCAAATGATGACGCTAAAATCCAAAGGATCTATTTAGGATAGCGGAAGCTATCTTAAAACTAACAAAATATTGAAGGAAAAGATGGAAAACAGATAGAATAGAGGTCAAATATCAA
>JAFGOO010000199.1 GCA_016926455.1 Methanosarcinaceae archaeon
CTACACGCACCGATATGTTTCATAAAAAGCTCTTGTTGCTCTTTGTTGGGATATAAACGGTATTTGTAGGCTTTAAGCATTAGTAGATATTATGTTTTAACAATATATATACATATTTTTTGTATAAAATCAAGAACATATTAATGTTGTGTTGGGATATTACGCCTCTCATCCCCCATCTTACGAAAGGGGACTTCTCGGCTTAAAAGTTAAATTCCTTGATTTTTGGATTAAGGGCTAATCCCCGCTTCTTCAAAGGTGGGATACATCCCTTCAATTTCCTTGGAAACATTAATATTTGTATAGATTTAATATATATGTATTCTGAGATTGGGACTACAATCTCTTCGTAGAATCGATAGAAGCCTATCACTTAAGTGATGGGAGTAGTCACTATATTCAAACATACTGTGTTTTGGGTCATCCATGTATGACGTGATAATAGTGGGCACTGGTCCAGCAGGTTCTACAGCTGCAAGGTACGTAGCTGCGGCAGGTCTGGATACACTGATCCTTGAAAAAAAAACACTGCCAAGAATAAAACCATGTGGTGGAGCGGTTTCTGCATATGCCCTTGCAAATCTTGGTATCGAAGTTCCAAATTCGCTGATAGAAGGAAAATGTTTTGGTGCAAGGGTATGGTACAAAAAAAACAGCAAGGAATTAGAGATAAACGAACTTGTATCGTCATTTATTTCAAGGAGCAGGTTTGATGCTTATCTAACCAGATGTGCGGTGGATATGGGAGCAGAACTCAGGGAAAATGTACGCGTCAGGTCAGTAAATATCGAAAATGACTGTTCAATTGTGGAAACAACAGAAGGTAAATTTAAATGCAGGGCTGTGATTGGTGCAGACGGAGTACACAGTGTCTGTGCAAAGAATATAAGAACATCTTTTAGTCTCGAAGATACGGCCTTTACCTTGGAAGCCGAAATACCGGCTACTAATGAGTACATCAGCGAATACATCTCAAACAAAGCGGAATTCCATTTTGGGGTGGTTCCAAACGGCTACGGCTGGGTATTTCCAAAAGACGGCTACTTTTCCGTGGGAATCGGCAGCATAGGTGCACCTATTCCGAGACCACTGGATGAATATCGCAGTTTCCTCAAGAATCTGGGCTTTGATTATGTAAAACCTAGGGGGCATTTCCTGCCAATTGGAGGGATGCAGAGAAAATCATACGCTAACCGAATATTACTTGCAGGCGATGCGGCTGGGTATGTGGATGCTTTTTTGGGTGAGGGAATAGCGTATGCGATCATTTCTGGAAAAATCGCAGCAGAAACTGTCATTGATGCCTGCCAGAAAAATGATTTTTCAGAAAAATCACTTGCTGCCTATCAAACAAGATGCACAAATGCTTTTGGAAGCAACCTGAAATATTCGCATATATTCTCTAAAATTTTCTACCTGTATAATGACATGTTTTTAAAAATGCTGTTAACCAATGAACCAATGTTGTACAGGTTCATACTTCTTCCATCAAATCATTTCGGCTATCAGCCTTTCATCAAATGGCTGGTTCCACGTATGCCATACTATCTCATAAAGAATTTTTTAGGAGCAATTAAGGGCTAATTCTCGCCTTTTCAAAGATTGGATTCAGATTTCTCAGAATCATTAACATACTGATAATTATCAAATCTTACGACTAATTGGGTGCATGGGTAGAGAAAGCCCATGTTCTTTAGACATGTGATGAATCATACCCCGCCTTTTAGTTAATCAAAAACATTATACATCTGTCAGAAGGATGGTGTATGAAGAACTAAAAGGCATACTTAGCAACAAAAAGTATTCTAAATCATTCCGCTACTCTTTATACAGTTGGTCTTTCTATCAGCTACAAACAATGATAGGATATAAATCTAACTTGCCTGGAGTACCTATCGCTTATATCGACCCAAAATACACTTCCCAAACATGTAGTAGGTGCGGTCATATAGGGAACAGGGATGGTAAAATCTTTGAGTGTCCTGATTGCGGACACGTTGACCATGCCAGACGTTAATGCAGCTTTCAATATTGCATTATCTCCAAACATAGTTCGATTCAGTACAGAAAGTGATGTGCTGAAAGGAAACATTAATGCCCCTAAAGTAGCAATGGCTTGAAAGCAGCTAGCCATAGAACCCCACGAAATTTAGTCGTGGGAGTACGTCAGAAGGCATAATTGACTGGTAAACGGTGGAGTTTGTCAATCCAAGTAATACATCTCAGATGTGCTCTGGCTGTGGTCAAATAGTCAAAAAAGATTTATTAGAGAGGATACACAGTTGTCCTTGTTGCGGTTTTACTCTCGATAGAGATTATAATGCTGCTATTAACATTCTGAGATTGGAATTACAATCTCTTCGGAATTCCGATAGATACCCGTCACTTCAGTGAAGGGAATAGTCACATACAGGAGCTAAAAATTGAAAATGGATGTTGAAGAACTCATCGGGCGACTCAAAAAAAGGTATCGAGTGAACTTCTTCTACCGGAGTCGAGACCCGTTCTATGTGCTGATCTCAACTGTTCTCTCCCAGCGGACACGTGATGAGGTCACTTACCCTGTTTCTGGACGCCTCTTCGAGAGATTTAATTCACCTGAGACTATGGCACTGGCAGATGTGAAAGAGATCGAAGACCTGATAAAGGAGGTTGGGTTTTATCGGGTGAAAGCACAACGTATTAGGCAGATCTCGCAGATACTTCTGGATGAATACAAGGGTAAAGTCCCTGATAATATGACCAATCTCCTCAAACTGCCGGGTGTGGGGAGGAAAACCGCAAACTGCGTGTTGGCATATGCATATTCCATAGATACAATCGCAGTGGACACTCATGTCCACAGGATATCAAATCGTCTCGGACTAGTCAATACAAAAACACCTGAACAGACAGAAGACGCCCTTAAGATGTACATCCAGCAGGATATGTGGAAGGATATCAATGAACTGTTCGTCAAATTCGGGCAGGAGATATGCCGTCCAATATCCCCAAAATGTGATATCTGTATCGTGAACGACATGTGTCCAAAAATTATATGACAAATACGTCTAAAACAAACTGATACTCTAAATGAGTATAATAAATGGGGCCGGGACCGAGAATCGAACTCGGATCGTAGCCTCCACAGGGCCACAGGATAACCGCTACCCTACCCCGGCATTTCAGATAGGTGCTCCCTGTTTGAAGCACCTTATAGATGTATCTTTGTTAAATAAACTTTTCCTTCGAGCAGATGTATAAAAAAACCTGAGACCACACATCTTCACAGCCTTGATATCACGAGTTGTGATGCCTTTTCTCCCGAAAGAAGCATACCCCCAAAAACCGGACCCATTCGGGGAGCACCTGCAACAGCATTTGCCGCCATACCGGCAACAACGAGTCCCGGATATACTTCTTTTGTAGTTTCCATCAAGAGACGTTCACCAAGGTCTGCCCACATTGGTTTTTCTCCAACAACACCCAGATCACCAAGTTTTGAACCCGGAATCTTGCGCTGGACAATATTGCATATTACTGCCTCATGCCCGGTCCCATCGATCACCATCCGTGCACGAATCGCAAGTGGGTCCACATGCAGTTTTCCAATCTCAACGGCAGTCCAGTTGATGACAAGCCCGCTAACCCTATCATCCTCACGGATCATGACATCCTCGACATTTACCAGATTGAATATCTCGGCACCTGCAGCAACTGCACCACTTGCAAGTCTCGCAACGGATTCTATAGAACTTGCAACGTAGTATCCCTTTTGGTATTCATGATACTCAATGCCAAAATCATCCAGTATCCTGCATGCCTCTTCTTGCACAACTATCCGTGGAAACATCATTCCACCAGCCCACATCCCACCACCGATGGCAAGTTTCTTCTCAAAAAGAACGGTCTTAAGACCAGCTTCTGCAAGATATCTGGCAGCTACAAGGTTTGCAGGTCCTCCACCAACCAGTGCTACATCGACATCCGTGTAGTCAAGGAATACTTTTGAAAATTCGTCAACAATTGCTCTTGTGATTATGATCTCATCAAGTTCCATTATTAATGCCTCAGAGATGCTTGGATTTAAACTCTGATATGGTCCATTCTTTTTATAGTTGTTGGAGAACCAGATTCCTTCAAGGCAAAAATGACCTCCTGACTACTCACAGAACTAAAGTCATGGGCTTTCTTTAGCCCTACACCCCAATTATCGTAATATAAAATAAGATGGGCAGTTATTATGGTATCTTGCGCCTGACAGAGCAATCTAAGGGTTCAATGAGAAAAATTTCTTTCCATCTTTATAAATCCTAACAACTCCCCCTGATTCGGAGACAACGACCGCTATTGCCACGGTGTCCCTAGTGATTGCGGCTGCCGACACGTGTCTTCCTCCAAGCCCTTTCTGGATGTTCAAATCCTTTGCATCGACATCAAGATATCTTCCTGCTGCGTTAATGATGCCTTTTTCTGATATAACAAAAACTCCATCAAGCTGTGCGAACTCTTTTACCGATTCCCAGTTTTGATTGTTCGATAGATTCCTATCTTCGTCTTTATGTCCAGCATAAGGGTTCAGTATCATCTGATGCGATCGTTTCATAACCTCGTCCACATCACCAATTATAAAAGCAGTACCAATTTGCTTACCTTCGCGTCCACGTGTTGCGATGTCAAGAGATATTATAAGCACCGATTGCATAACTTCAGGCAAAACCCGTTCTTCACATTCCCTGATCGCTTTTACTAATTGGCTTTCTTCGAGATTATTGACAATGATAGAAGCTGAATTTTTTGTTTCCACAATACCGACAATAATGCCTTCCTTTAATTCCTCTAACATATGTTCGATAGCTGCTGCATATTCCACACTTTCAACCTTTCCCGCAGCCTCCTGTATGATCTGATCAGATATTTTTTTTGCTTGATTTTCCTTCTCCCCACCGCTTGATATTAAATGGTCAATAATGCTTCTTGGTTTTTTAGCTGCATAATAGATTGGTATATCTGTGAATACACCATCCAATTGAATGTTTCCTGATACAACTATTGCAGAAGCTTGCAGTTGCTCTGCTAGAAGTATTGCAGTTTTTGCAACTATGTTTGTAGTATCCATCTAATCCCCTCGTATGTATTATCCACTTAATAGATTAACTTTTAAGACATATAAATATTGTTTGTTAAAGATTGAAGGAATATATGTTTGGTATACTCAATTCTGGCTGTTCATTGAGTGTCTTTGATCGTGATCATCTCGAATCAGTTCAAAGCCTATTTATTTCTTATCTGTTTTATTATCTTATACGAATCATATTCAAATGCCGATTATGGAGACTAACAAATCATGGCAATCCACCCAATAGAATACCGTTACGGTACAGATGAGATGAAATACGTATGGAGCGAAGGGAACCGTCTTGAAAAGCTGATGAAGACCGAAGTAGCCCTTGCGATGGCGGAAGCCGATATTGGGTTAATTCCAAAGGAGGCGGCAGAGGACATTGCAAAGGGTATCAGATCTGTCAGGCTTGAGCGGATGAAGGAGATCGAGGATGAGATACATCATGACATGATGGCTGTGGTCCTTGCAATCTCCGAGAAGTGTGAAGGAGACGCCGCCAAGTGGGTGCATTTCGGTGCAACCTCAAATGACATACTGGACACAGCAACAGGTCTGCAGCTCAAGGACGCTATAGTGATTCTGGAGAAGAAGATGAAGCATCTTCTGGATGCACTTCTGGACAAGGCATTCGATCACAAGGGGACCGTATGTGCAGGACGTACCCACGGACAGATCGGTGTTCCAACAACCTATGGGCTGAGATTCGCTATCTGGGCATCCGAGGTGGCACGCCATATCGAACGACTTGAACAACTCAAGCCTAGAGTCTTGGTTGGTCAGATGACCGGTGCCGTTGGCACGCAGGCAGCCTTTGGTAGCGACGGCATTGAGATACAGAAGCGCACAATGAAGTATCTTGGATTGGGTTCAGTGGACGTGTCGAACCAGATTATCCAGCGTGACCGCCATGCAGAGTTTGTCATGTGGATGGCAAACACAGTAACCACCCTCGACAAGATTGCGATCGAGTTCCGTTCCCTTCAGAGAAGCGAAATTGCAGAGGTGGAGGAAAGCTTCGGCAAAAAACAGGTGGGGTCGTCCACTATGCCTCACAAACGCAACCCCATCAAGTCAGAACAGATATGCGGACTCGCCAGGATCGTGCGTGCCATGGTTGAGCCTGAACTCATGAACAACACCCTCTGGGACGAACGCGACCTTACCAACTCATCCTGTGAGAGAGTAGTGTTCCCAGAAGCATGCATTCTGACAGACCATATCATAAATCTCGGCATCAATGTAATCGAGAACCTTAGATTCTATCCTGAGAACATCCGCCGAAACCTTGAACTCTTGCACGGGCTTAACATGGGCGAGGCTGTGATGATTGAGCTTGCAAAACGCGGAGTGGGACGTCAAGAAGCACATGAACTTGTGCGAAGCAGCGCAATGGAATCCCACGAGACCGGAAAGCACCTGAAGGATGTCTTGCTCGGGAATCCTGAAATTATTAAATATCTGAGCGAAGACGATATTGCCAGCCTTGTTGACCCTAATAAATATATAGGAACAGCAGTGGAACAGGTTGAGGCTTTGGTTGCCAAGCTTCAGAAGAAACAGTAGATGAAATATGATTTGGGAAGAAACATCTTTAACCCAGCACACGCTTTAGGAACTCCCCGGTATACGAGCCTTTAGTTTTAGCCACTTCCTCTGGCATACCCTGAGCAATAATCTCTCCGCCTTTATCACCGCCTTCCGGTCCAAGGTCAATTATCCAGTCTGCAGTCTTGATGACATCCAGATTATGCTCGATAACAATTACAGTATTACCTGCATCTACAAGCCGCTGGAGCACTTTTAGTAGCTTTTTCACATCATCGAAATGAAGGCCCGTTGTGGGCTCATCCAGTATATACACTGTTTTACCTGTAGATTTGCGGCTAAGTTCAGTGGAAAGCTTCACACGCTGAGCTTCGCCACCCGAGAGTGTGGTGGAAGATTGTCCTAGTTTGATATAACCAAGCCCTACATCATAGAGAGTCTCTAATTTGTTCTTGATCTTCGGGATGTTCTCAAAAAACTCCAATGCTTCCTCAACTGTCATATCAAGCACATCTGCTATGGTTCTGTCCTTGTATGTAACATCCAGTGTTTCCCGGTTGTATCTTTTGCCGTGGCAAACCTCACATGGCACATATACATCAGGCAAGAAATTCATCTCGATTCGGATTATCCCATCACCTGAACATGCTTCACACCTGCCACCACGAACGTTGAAACTGAATCTTCCGGGCTTGTATCCCCTTACACGGGCAAGTTGCGTCTGTGCAAAAAGCTCCCTTATAGGTGTGAATAGGTTCGTGTAGGTTGCAGGATTAGAACGTGGCGTTCTACCGATTGGAGATTGGTCAATGGTGATTACTTTGTCCAAGTTCGATAATCCAGTGATTTTGCTGTATTTGCCAGGTCTCTCACGTGCGCGGTTCAGTTTCTGGGCAAGCACCTTGTTTAGGGTTTCATTAATGAGTGTACTTTTTCCCGAACCCGAGACACCTGTCACACATACCATTACCCCAATCGGAAAGTCTACATCAATGTTCTTAAGGTTATTTGCACCCGCACCCTCAAGAGTAAGTATACCTTTGTTCTTGCGCCGGGTCTCTGGAACCTTTATCTTCAATTTTCCGTTCAGGTACTGTCCTGTAAGTGAGTTCTTATTTGACATGATCTGTTCAGGACTGCCCTCTGCCACAATTTCACCACCATGTATACCGGCACCGGGACCCATATCTACTACATGGTCAGCACTGAGTATTGTCTCTTCGTCATGCTCGACAACAATGACCGTGTTGCCGATATCCCTGAGGTTCTTGAGTGTATTGATTAGGCGCAGGTTATCCCTTTGGTGCAGCCCGATGGTAGGTTCGTCAAGGATGTACAGAACACCCATAAGACTTGAACCGATCTGAGTTGCAAGCCGGATACGCTGTGCCTCACCTCCTGATAGTGTGGCTGCCGACCTGCTGAGCGTCAGATAATCAAGTCCTACATCAATCAAGAAACCGAGCCTAGCCTTGATCTCTTTCAGGATAAGGCGGGAAATTGTATATTCACGGGGGTTGAGTTTTGATTCCAATTCCTCAAAGAAATGAAGTGTATTATCCACGGACAGCTGCGTAACTTCGATTATATTAGTATCGTTGACTGTAACCGCCATACTTGCGGGTTTCAGTCGGTTACCTTTACATACAGCGCATGGTTTTGTGCTTATGTATTTTCTCAATCGGTCCTTTGTACTCTCAGATTCGGTTTTGTCATAAATCTTGGAAAGGCTTGCAACCACCCCATGAAAATGTCCGGTGTGCTTCCAAAAGCCACCATTCCTGCCAACATGAAGGAAGGGGATGCGTTCATGAGTGCCATAAAGTATTATCCTTCGAAATCTCGGGTCAAGTTCCTCGAATGGTAAATCCATGGAAAATCCGTAATAGCGTGCCAACGATTCCAATGATTGCATATAATATCCGTCTCTTGAACCCCATGGTTCAATTGCACCTTCATGGAGGGTAAATGTTGGGTCTGGAACGATGAGTTCTGGGTCGTATTCCATGGCTGTTCCAAGTCCATGGCACTCAGGACATGCACCTTGGGGACTATTGAAGGATAACGCAGCAGGTTCTAAATCTTCAAATCCGGTTCCACATTCAGGACAAGCAAGATTTTCACTGAAAACAAGTTCCTCACCATCAATAATATGAACGATAACTGTCCCACCACCCTTTTCAAGTGCGATTTCAATAGAATCCGAGAGTCTCTCTTCAATTCCTGCATTTATGGCAAGGCGGTCCACGACAACCTCGATGTTATGTTTTTGGTATCTTCCAAGTTCAATATTCTCAGTTTTTTCAAGTTCTATTATTTCTCCATCGATGCGGACACGTGCATATCCTTCGGTCACAAGGTCTGAAAGCAATTTTCGGTATTCTCCCTTACGTTCGCGGACGATGGGCGCGAGGATGTGGACTTTTGTACCTTCTGAAATAGTCATTATACTATCAACAATCTGGTCTACGCTTTGAGGCTCAATTCTTCTGCCGCAGTCCGGGCAATGGCGGATTCCTATTCTAGCATAAAGCAACCGTAGGTAGTCATAAATCTCAGTGACCGTTCCCACGGTGGAACGGGGATTTTTACTTGTTGTCTTCTGCTCTATGGAAATAGCAGGAGATAGACCCTCAATATACTCCACATCAGGTTTTTCCATCAATCCTAGGAACTGGCGCGCATAGGCTGAGAGTGATTCTACGTATCTCCTCTGACCCTCTGCATAAATTGTATCAAAAGCGAGTGTAGATTTTCCAGAACCGCTCAGTCCTGTTATGACTATAAGTTTGTCACGTGGGAGTGTAAGGTCAATATTTTTAAGGTTATGCTCTTTTGCACCTTTTATTAGAATGCTGCTCAAAGACATGATTTGAAATTGGATGATGGATTATTAGGTAAATCTTACGGTGGTTTCTCCGTTTAGGTATGTTATAAGGATTTTGATTAACCCAACACAAATAGAAATATTCGAAACAAGAAAAGTATATTTTTATATCCGTCATTAATTTTAAATTTCAAGTATGAGTCACAAATCTCATAGTAGAACTATAATTTTAGCAATGGGAGAATCTAAGCAATCCTTAATTCATAATTTTCAGTATCATGTTAATGCATAAGGAAAAGTTTTGAATTTCCATTTCTCATTTTCTTTAACCAACTCAATTTGTAAGGTTTTTGTTACAATTTCTGGAGTAAGCTCTATAAATTTTTCAAATGAAAAATCAATATCTACACTTGATTCATTGACACTAATATCAACAACTGCATCATCCTGATCTATATACTCTGCCGTAACTTCCAGGAATTCATATTTAGAAGGATTTACTTTCTTGCATATATTTACAAACATTCCAAGGTCTGTATCTACCCTATACTCTGTTGACATCATTGTATAACATTTATCAAAATCACCGTCTTCAAATGCAGAAGCAAATCTTTCAACGGTTTTACCAGGCGTATTGCCAGCTATTTCTGCACATCCAGAAAATAAAATTGATATTAACACGAAAGCAATCAGGTATTTCATAATATAGCCCCTCAATTTCAAAATAATGTCTTTTATTATTCTAAGTATGGTTTCCAAAAAATAAAATATTTTTGGAAAACAATCATATTAATATCTAATTAATATCTAATAAATAATTAATTTTTATATGGGGGTTTATGATGGGAACTAGCAAATATATTCGATGGTTTGAAGAGATAAGCATAGACGATATCCCTTTTGTCGGAGGTAAAAATGCCTCACTTGGCGAGATGTATAGAGAATTGACAGACAAAGGGATTAAAATACCCAACGGATTTGCAATCACTGCAGAGGCTTACTGGCATATTTTAGAATCTGCTGGTGTGCTTGAAGAACTCAAGAATACCTTGGAAGGATTAGAGATAGTAAATGTAAGTGACCTTGCTGAAAGAGGGAAAAAGGCGAGGAACATAATACTCGATGCAAAATTCCCGGATGATCTCTGGAACGAGATAAAAGAAGCTTACGATAAACTGGGCCAAAAATATGATCAAACGGATACAGATGTGGCAGTTCGCAGTTCTGCAACAGCAGAAGACCTTCCACATGCTTCATTTGCAGGCCAGCAGGAAACTTATCTCAATGTACACGGTTATCACTCATTAAAAGATGCATGTAATAGGTGCTTTGCATCACTTTTTACTGACAGGGCTATATCCTATCGTGTGAACAACAATTTTGATCATTTCAAGGTCGGACTATCAATAGGAGTCATGAAAATGGTACGTTCAGATCTTGCATCCAGTGGAGTTATTTTCACCATTGATACAGAAACAGGATTTGAAGACGTAGTTTTCATAACAGGGGCATACGGTCTTGGAGAAAATATTGTGCAGGGTCTTGTCAATCCGGATGAGTTCTATGTCTTTAAGCCCACCTTCAAAGAAGGATACAGTCCCATTATTCAGAAAAAATCAGGCAGCAAAGAAATCAAAATGATATATGGACGCGGAGATTCCCGAATACTTACCCGTAATGTAGATGTTCCAGAAGCAGAAAGGAGAAAGTTCTGTATCAACAATGATGAGATTCTACTACTCGCAAAATACGCTGTCATCATCGAGGACCACTATTCTAAAAAGAGAGGCATGTCAGTGCCTATGGACATCGAATGGGCAAAAGACGGCAACACGGGTGAGCTTTTCATTGTACAGGCAAGACCAGAGACCGTGCAGTCCAGAAAAAGACAGGAAATTCTTGAGACCTATTACCTTGATGAAAAGTCATCCATTATTGTAAAAGGTAGAAGTGTAGGCGATAAAATAGCAGCCGGTAAAGTACGTGTAGTTGTAGATGTATCCAAACTCCCCTCATTTAAACCCGGAGAGATATTGGTGGCTGATACGACCACTCCTGACTGGGAACCGATTATGAAACGAGCATCTGCAATCATCACAAACAAAGGTGGAAGAACATGTCATGCAGCAATTGTCAGCCGTGAACTTGGGGTTCCAGCTGTTGTGGGTACCGAGAATGCCACTGAAAAATTAAAAACCGGAATAGAAGTTACAGTAAGTTGCGCTGAAGGAGATATTGGAAGGGTCTATGAGGGCATATTACCTTTTCACATAGAGACCATTGACCTCAAAGGAATAGGAAAGACAAAGACTGAAATAATGATGAATCTTGGAAATCCTGAAGAAGCTTTTGCGCTTTCAATGATTCCAAATGATGGTATTGGTCTTGCAAGACTTGAGTTCATCATCACAAGTTATATCAAGGTCCATCCAATGGCACTGATACACCCTGAAAGGGTAGAAGACGAAAATGTGCTTGTTGAAATTGAAAAACTTACAACCGGATATAAAAATAAAGAGGATTATTTTGTTGAAAAACTTTCACAGGGCATAGCGACTATTGCAGCTTCTTTTTATCCAAAACCTGTGGTTGTTCGTATGAGTGATTTCAAGTCTAATGAGTATGCGAGCTTGCTCGGTGGAAAATATTTTGAGTTAGATGAGAGCAACCCCATGTTAGGGTTTAGAGGAGCGTCCCGCTACTATGATGATCGGTACAGAGAAGGCTTTTCGCTTGAGTGTAAAGCCATGAAAATTGTCCGGGATAAAATGGGGCTTACAAATCTAATCCTTATGATTCCATTCTGCAGACGAATAGAAGAAGCGGAAAGAGTACTTGCTGAAATGAAAAAGAATGGTCTGGAAAGAGGAAATAACGGTCTACAGGTATATGTCATGTGTGAAATCCCAAGCAATGTCCTTTTGATTGATGAGTTTAGTAAATACTTCGATGGTTTTTCGATAGGTTCCAATGACCTTACACAGTTGACCCTCGGTGTGGACAGGGACTCCGAGATACTTGCTGCATCTTTTGATGAAAGAGACGAAGCAGTCAAAAAAATAGTTTCCATGGCAGTTCAGGGAGCAAAAAAGAATGGCAAGCATAGCGGACTTTGTGGTCAGGCACCAAGTGACTTCCCGGAATTTGCGGATTTTCTTGTAAGAGAAGGAATCGATTCAATATCGCTTAACCCTGATTCTGTGATGAAGATAGCTCTTAAGGTTTTGGAAACTGAAAAAGACATAAAAAAATTAAACTTGCAGGCTTGATAAACATCTCGCGACTAAAGACATGAGCTTTCTGGTTTCTTTATGGAATGATAAAAACAAAAATACATGCAATAGGTAGAAACGCTCACTTAGACAGGAATGTGAAATTTTTGGACATAATGAAGGCATGATCCTTACTATTTTGTATATGAACGAGTAAATCTTTTTTCCAGCAATGTGAAAAATTGATCAATGAATATCGCAAGCAGTATAGCAGGTATGGCACCTGCCAACAGGGTTTTAGTATTATAACCGATGAGCCCTTGGAATATAATTTCACCCAGCCCACCACTGCCTATGAAAGCTGTCAGCACTGCAATGCTGTTGGCCAGGATGGCTGCAAATTTTATCCCTGCGAACATTGCGGGGTATGCATTTGGCAGCCTTATGTACCTGTTTATCTGCCACTGGCTCATCCCCACACCCTGTGCATAATCTATCAGTTCTGGGTCCACATTGCTTAGACCGATATAGGTATTTTTGATTATAGGAAGAAGGGCACGCAGCATTATCGCTATCACAGCCGGTGTAAACCCAATGCCAATTAGTGGAACCATTATGGCTACGACAGCGAAACTGGGAACTGCCTGTACCAGGTTTGAGAATTTCAATCCAAAAAAGGCAAGTTTCTTGCTATACAGAGATGCAAAGGCAAAGGGAATAGAAACAAGCATGCTAATGAACAATGTGGTATAAACAAGTATGATATGCTCCCATGTGGCATCAAGTACTGTTTCAAGGACTACCATTTGCCATACCTCTCATGAAGTTTTTTTTCAACGATACCTGCAAAACTGTCAAGTATAACAGCAAGAAGACCGGTCCACAACCCTGCAACCAAGATGGCATCCTTTTCGTACAGCTGGATACCATTCTGGAGCACTGTTCCGAGTCCTCCTGCAGCAACAAGTCCTCCCAGAGTTACCACACCCATACAGAACACAAGTGCTATCCTGATACCACCTGCTATTAAAGGGAGAGACATGGGAATTTTCACCTTCCACAGTGTTTCTACCTGAGAGAGTCCTATGGCTCTGGCAACATAGGTATATTGTTCATCGACCCCTTTTAAGCCTGTATAGGTATTCCTTGCAACCGGAAGAATCGAATAGAGCACCGATGCAGCAATTGTAGGACCTGCACCAAGACGAAGTATAGGAAGAAGTATCACGATAAGAGCAAGGTCCGGTATGGTCTCGACTATGTTGAGTATATTGAGCACTGTATTTGCCGTTCTTTGTCTGGAATAGATGAAGATCCCTATAATAACTCCGATTACCGTTGAAAGTACAAGCGCGATGCTGAACATCTGCAAATGTTCGATGGTCCGAAGTGTCATCAGATTCTTATCCCAGACGTCTATAACAGTCTGCAGTACTATTGTCAAGTTCGACCTCGTTCAGATTAACTTAAGTAGCACCTCGTCAGATACGAGAATTCCACTGGGGCGGTCTTCGTTCATGATAAGGGCAAGGTATTCTCCGCTTTTTTTCAATTCGGAGAGTGCAAAGGCAACGGAATCCAATGGCTGGAAAGTTTTCAGAGGCCTTACAACATCAGCCAATTTTTGAGTCTTTGTTCGGCATTTCATGAGATCTACCATTGTTATCCTGCCAAGCAATCGGCCATTATCAAAAATAAATGCAGTCTCAAGGTCTCTTCCTGTCATTTCATTAACGGCATCACAGGTATCCATTTTGCTGTCAAATACATATTTGCTGTCAAAAGGAGACATCAGGTCTTTGACATTTAGTGTGTCCATGTGCTTGAACTTACGTTCCGTATCAACGATTTCTGACACCATTTTTGTTGCAGGATTGAAAATAAGTTCTTCAGGTGGTCCTACCTGCACGATTTTTGCCTGATCTACTATAGCTATCCTGTCTCCCAATCTAAATGCTTCTTCAATATCGTGGGTCACAAATACTATGGTTCTGCCAATCTCCATCTTTATTTTAAGGAACTCTTCCTGAAGTTGCTTCCGCAGTATCGGGTCCAGTGCACCGAAGGGCTCGTCCATTAAAAGTAGAGGTGGGTCCATTGCCAGTGCCCTGGCCAGTCCAACACGTTGCTGCTGCCCGCCGCTCAACTGCCTTGGATATCTATTAAAAAAAAGATCCGTTGGAAGCGATACAAAATCTAGAAGGTATTGAACCCTTTCCTTTACCCGATTCTTTTCCCATCCTTCGAGTTTTGGCACAAGCCCTATATTCTCCCCGATGGTCATGTGGGGGAAAAGGCCGATGTTCTGTATAACATAGCCCATGTTGCGTCTCAGGCGTACCGGATCCAATTTCCTCGTATCAAGCCCATTGATGATGACACTTCCCGAATCTTGTTCTATCATCCGGTTAATCATTCTCAGTATGGTTGTCTTCCCAGAGCCGCTGGGTCCTATCAAAATAAGCAGTTCTCCACCATGTATTTCCATGTCAAGTTCTTTGACTGCAAAACGAGAGCCGTATTTCTTGGTTACCCCTTTAATCTGGATTGAATCTATTCTATCAAATAACCTTTCAGTATGCATTTTTTTACCTTACAATGAAGTTTCCAAGTAAAAAACTCGGATGATGGATTCTATCCTTTGATTAGGCCTTCATCCAATAGGAACTGGTATGCAATATCACGGGGTTCTTTCTGCTCCATATCAAACTGGTAGTTTAGATCCCTCATGGTATCAGTGTCTATTTTCCCTTCAAGTTTCTTCATTGCTTCTATAGCATCAGGGTTCTTTTGAGCAAAACCTTCTGTTACTATGATGATTGCATCATAAGGTGGCAGAGAATGTTTATCGTCCTCAAGCACCCTGAGATTGAACACCTCGTTCCTTGTATCAGTTGTATAGGCTGAAACGGCTTCAACTTCGTCGTTCTTGATAGCCTCGTACATAACTGTGGCAACTGCCTGTTTGTAATCCTTAAACTCTATGCTGTATACTTCTTTTATACGGGGCAGTCCATCACTACGAGTTGCAAATTCAGGATCAGTACCAATTGTCATTTCTCCTGCGTATTCAGCAAGATCACTTATCTTAGTGACATTGTGTTCTGCAGCCCAATCCTCTTTTACCGCAATGGCATAGGAGTCCTCAAAACCAAGGTTGCTCACGATCATTATCTTATCCTGTTCCATCAGAGCCTTTTCTGTTTCATTGAAAACGACCTGAGGGTCCCAATCTTCAAGCTGTGGAAGTTTGAGTATCTGACTGTAAGCAGTTCCTGTATACTCGATATAAGCATTTATCTGGTCTCCCTTCAATGCCTCGTAGTTGACGAATGTGCCTCCAAGTCCCTGTTTTACATCAGTATCATATCCAGCATCTTCAAGTATAAGAGCTGTCATATGAGCCAAAATATACGATTCCTGGAAAAGTTTTGATCCAATAACAACAGTTCCTTTTTCTTCTGCGGTATCTGAAGGTGTTTCTGTGCAACCGCTCGGAAGCATAACCATACATATGACCAAAGCCAATAGAAATATCCTTTTCATATTACCACCCCTAAAATTATTATCTCCTCTATTATAGATGAATACATTTTTTATAAAGGTGTCTGTTTTATTAGAGCTAAATTAAAGGAGAGGGTTTTAAAATCGTGCTTAAATAGCAGTGTATAATGTTGCAAAGGAAAGAACGAGTATTCAATTCTCGTATATTTTGTGCGGGCTATACCAGTAACTGCAGATTCCTGAAATATCAGCTATTTGATGCAATTAATTTAACTTGTAAGCCGAGAAGTCCTCTTTCGCAAGATGGGAATATCAATGCTGCAATCAACATCAAGAAGTTTGCACTCCAAAATCAAAATCTAATAACTGTTTGACACCTTCGGAATGGGGGGAAGGGCTTGTGGACTTGTGAACGATGGTTCAAAGAATGAAGCAAGAAGCTCAATGCGTAAGCGTGGAGTAGTTCACATGCTATAATTGGAACATATCTTTTTGAAAATTACAAAATAGATGAGGGAATCCTTAGAAAGTTAACAAGCTATTTTATAGATAATAAAAGTATTCTCCCAAAAGTATGTATTAAACACAGCCCGGACGAAAAAATAAATATTTCTGATTATGAAAATAACAATAAGAATAGTCATTAAAATTGGATTCCTAGTCTTTTGGAAGCTTTGATTGGGGCAGTCTTTATTGACTGTGGAAAAGACTGTTGCACAACCGAAAAAGTTGTACTTACTCTTTATGGGAAAGAACTGATTCTTGATGACAAAAAAATAAATGACTTATTAAATGTGATCCTGTAAGTTAATTGAAATAATATTGTGATAATAATTTATATTTATTAAAAATTTATGAAAAAAGAGTGGGAGGTTTTGACCATGCTCCAGAATATGTTGGATACGTTTTGATTGATGGCAAAGAATATTGTGGAGATGTGGTAGCGGGTAAAAAACAGAAAGCCAGAGTTCAAGTATGTAAAAAAATATTATCCATTCTTCTTCCCAAATAATAATCTTCCAAAGTGAACTACCACCCTATAAATAGAGTGGCTTCCTGTTTTAACGGGTGGCAGTTCATATAAATCCTGGAGCTGACGAGAATAGGGACCATCGTCTATAGCTCATGGCTTTACGAATTCTCTGAAGAGCAAGATTCATGGCAGCTTCCCTAGGGAGCACCTGTTTACTTACCGATTCAGTTAACACTAGTCTAGTATTATTACGCAGTTTTTCTTCTATCACCTGAAATACTGTACATTCAGAAGCTCTTTGAAATTCCATAGCAGCACATATTACACCACCTGCATTGGCAATGAAGTCTGGAACACAAATCACTCCTTTTTCATGAAGATATCTTTCAGCACATAAGGTGATTGGGATGTTAGCACCCTCAACTATAAGCTTTGTTTTTAAGCGGTGCACATTATCCTCATTTATAACATCTGGACGTGCTGCTGGAATCCAGATATCACAATCAATGTCGATAATACAGTCACAATCAATCCGATCCCCTGCTGGATATTCAATCACACTCTTGCCAGAATCCTTCAAGGCAATCAATGCATCAACATCAAGTCCTTCAGGATTATGGATTGCACCACATGAATCAGAAACTCCCACCAGTATAGCCCCTCTATTGGATAGAAAACGAGCTGCATTTTTACCCACTGCACCAAAACCCTGAACCACCAGGCGAGCTCCTTCAAGTTTTAAATCACAGAATTCCAAAGCCACCTCTGTGGAATGAAGGACACCCCATCCAGTCGCTCCAATCTCATCTAGAGGAATACCTCCAAACTCTCTAGGCAACCCCACAGCACGCCCTATTTCATCCTTTATGTAAACCATGCAATCCTCATTAGTACCCATATCAGGACCAAAAATATACTCATTAATTTCTCTCAGTGAAGAAGCTAGAGCTCTCATCAATACAGCTTTTTTTTCCATAGGTATGTTGGGGTCGGAAAAAACTACTACCTTACCCCCACCGTGAGGCAGACTTGCAGCAGCATTCTTTAGTGTCATGGACCGTGCTAGACGGAAACATTCCTCTGTGCTCACATCCAGTGCCATACGTACCCCGCCTATAGATGGACCCATTGCCACATTATCCACTACTAATACTGCCTTTAGCCCAGCTGAAGGTTCATAAACATGGATTACCTTACTGGGTCCAAGTTCATCTGCAAATTGAAAAACGTTTTCCATCAACATTCGTTCCTGAATTTTTTTGTTTTTATCCAATTACTTTAAAAGTCTAAAAATATAATAAATCTTAGTTTTGATTGAGTCAATGAAAACATGCAAACCAAACTAAGAACATATTACATAGTCCAAATTATAATATATCTTTTCCGATTGAAACCATCGAGACCGTTAAAAAAACATTAGAATTGATATTAAACACTTATTTTTCAATCTCCCCGTATATAAACCGCTTATAAGTGAATCCAGAAAAAGTAGGTAAATCAAAAATATCTTTTGTTGTTATACAAAAAAGGTTATCTTGCAGGTACTTTCATTGTTTTGTGCCTGTTATTCGAAGAATATCATGTGGGTTTTATCCCAATTTAGTGACGCTATTTGGAAAAAATCAGTGACGCATCTTTTTCTCAAAGCATTTCTTAAATTTGTCACGTGAAAATGGTTTTCCATGCCCTGGATAAAAGGTTCTACACCCTGTGGACAATATTTTTCTCCAGCTTTTGATTAATTCCTTTTTGTCATTGGCAAAAGGTGGATAGAAACTGCCTGGAATGACATTGAAAAGTGTATCCCCTACAATCGCACATTCATTATTAATAATCACACATATAGAACCTGAAGTATGTCCAGGAGTTGGAATTATTTTAATTGAGGAACCAGATGTCACAAGTTCACATTCTCCATCAACAAGGATATCAGGATTTACAGGAGGGAATTTTGCTCTGCCTGAAAAGAAGCTATTCCCAAACCAACAAATTATTTTTGAAAATAACGATGTGCCTTTCGGAGAAGGTATGTAGCCATTAATTAAAAAATTCGCTTCATCTCTATGAACAAGAATTTTTGCCTCACTTCTTTCTTTGATTTCAACCAGACATCCTAAATGGTCATAATGGGAATGAGTCACAATAACGATGTCGAGATCAGAAAAATCAAGACCTTTATGCATCAGGGTTATTTCCAAATTTTGGATTTTTCCCTTATTTCCAGCATCAACTAATAAATTGGAATTACTACCAGAAAGTAGGTAAGCATTTGAAGTTCCCATTGGGATGGGAATCACCTTATATGGTCTAATTTGTTCCATATCTTAAACTTCACTTTAATTAATAGAAAATCTTGTTTTATAAATAATTTTTTTATAATATTTTATATTCTCCAAAATATTTTATTATATTCGGATCTTCAGAATAATATTTTGAGTTCTGACCATGACTCATTCCAATATCAAGGAAGAATCGTGTTCTTTTTATGCTCAAGCTATATCTTGTTACCGCTAATTTCTCCATCTCCACTTAGAATGTCAAATGATACCATTTTTTAACTTGTAAGCCGAGAAGTCCCCTTTCGTAAAATAGGGATATCAATGCTGCAATCAATATCAAGAAGTTTGCACTCCAAAATCAAAATCTAATAAGCTTTTGACACCTTTGGAACGAGGGGGAAGGGCTTGTGGACTTGTGAACGATGGTTCAAAGAATGAAGCAAGAAGCTCAATGCGTAAGCGTGGAGTAGTTCACAAATAGCTATCTTGTATCAAAGAGAATATAAGCATACATAACATATTATAAAATACGTTCGAAGATGTGGAGGGTTAATTAATATCATTTACAATATTTGACTTTGTAGAGAACCTATAAAATTTAATATCATTTCGAATAAAATAGGCATTTAGCATAAATATCAGACAGTGCATTTCAAATAATTATAATTTTTCTTCTTGCCTAAATATCAAGGATTTCTACAGAGCCGTAAATTTATTTAATTATATCTTTACTATAAAAATAAAAATAATCCGAGGGTAAAATGGCAGATATCCAACTAATGATAATACTGGTTTCTGTAGTTTTCCTTATGAACATTGTTGCTTATTACGTTTTCATACCACAAAGATACAGGATGAAAAATTATGTGTTGGTAAATGAAAATAGAAGTGTATATTTATTCTCATCTAAGATTCTGTCGTATTTGCTTCTCCTTTCATTTATCTTTATTTTGATAAGATCTCAGGGATTAATTGCAGGTATGTTTTCTCCTGATTATGGTCTTTCAAAATTTATCTTTAATATAGAAGGCAGCAGTGTAAGCATGTTCCAGACTTTTACCAACCCCTTGCTGACTTATTTAAGTGCATTTATCTATCTTTTTGGATTCTCTTTCCTGCTAGTATTCACATTTGTGATATTCATATTGACTAGGCAACCAAAGGCATTTCAAGAATATTCCATCGCAGTTTTAATTATTTACATGGTAGGTTTTCTGTTTTATATTTTCACTCCTGTAAAGGCCACTGGCTACACTTTACCAAATGTAGTGCCACTGCTTTATAATTTAAATCCCGTGATACTAGAAGGTTTGAAGATTATAGATCCGTTTTTCGATAATTGTTTTCCGAGTCTTCATGCCGCGCTTTCTTTCCTGGCAATGCTCTTTATATTGTTCAGGACAGATCTTAAAGGATTCAAGGTCTTTGCAATTTTTATAACTCTGACCATCCAGTTTACTATATTCTATCTGGGAATACACTGGATAACAGATTTCATTGGTGGTACCATACTTGCTGCCCTTAGTTTTTTTGTTGCTACAAAATACCATGACCTGATTGTTAGTAAGCTCCATATTTCATCTGGCAGGAATGATTGATATTGATTGGGCTGCTTTCAGAATTCATGATGATTGATTCCTATAAATAAAAAGAGAGATCTGAAATCTTAAATTGTGGACCTATTATAAAGAACTTTATGGATATATTTGTTGATATTTACTTGTTCATAACAAAACGTACTTATAATTGTTAGATATATATAACATTATGATGGAAATATATTCTATTATGTTAAAAATAAGCAACATACTCTGTTATAGATTATAGAAATAACGGCTCTGTAGAAAACCTATTTGCTATTTTGATTTTCACATAATATTTTAAAAAGGATAAATGCCCTCTGTATTACTTACCAGCAAA
>JAFGOO010000200.1 GCA_016926455.1 Methanosarcinaceae archaeon
ATTGCTTTTAAACCTGCTGGATCCATTGTTGTTAATCCTTCTACTGCCATTTTTATTATTCCTCCGTATATTTTCTAATATATCCAAATGAATGATATTTTCTTCCCCCTCCTTCATAGAATTTAGTAAAAAACTCTACATAATGCAACCTGAGCGAATGTATTGAGGGGGAAATAATACTCAGAATTGTGTTGAACACGTGCCCCACAAGGAACACGAACAGTGCAACAATTGTCATTATGCCAAATTTATCAGGCATCAACATATCAAATGCTATCTGGTTGACAGTTGATGCAATATAAACTGATGACAATCCAACCGCTGCTATACGAGTATAGGACAGTGGATTACTAAGAAGTGTGGGTAACTCAAGTGGACCACTGATACCTTCCCCTTTAACAAGCATCAGAAAACCAATCAAAAATACAAGACCTCCGATAGCTGTTGGAATGTATCCTAATGTACCAAGAGCAATTAAGAGCGCTCCAATCTCTATTATGACCCAGCTCCCCTTTTCAAACATGGCTGTTTTAAAGCCATGCTTCTTGTTTTCGTTAATGAAACCTAACAAAAATCCTAGATTCACGTGAATCAGTCCTATTACTACTGTCAATGCAATAAGGGTGATTGCCAAATGGGTTCTGTGAACCGGAAATGTGATCATCTCATTACCAAAAGGTGACGTGAACAGTTCAATGGTCTCAAATCCTGGGATCAGTCCATTTATGCTTATATGTTCAGTATGGAAACCTGCAAGAGGAAAACCAAATGCTTCACCATAAAGTAACCCAAATACAAGGGTTGATATCTGGCAGTAAATCATGACGTCCATTAAGGACTTCAGGACATCGGAAGAAATCATCTTCTTTATTCCAGCAGCAAGTGCCAGCAAAATCAAACCGTAGCCGATATCTCCGAGAATCATTCCGTAAAAGAGTGGAAAAGCCATAAAAATAAGGTATGTGGGATCAACCTCATAGTATCGCGGACGTGAATAGAGGTCCATGATTTCTTCGAAAGGTTTTGAAATCTTAGGATTATCATATTCAATGGGAACGTTTTTTTCATCCTCTTTGATTATTTCCAATTTGGTTACAAAAGCACGACCCGAAGTAACGCGATCAATTGCATGTGTTAACCTATCATAATCTTCATCAGGTACCCATCCATCAATCATAAATGTGAAATCTGTTGTGGCAATTCTGAGGGGTGCCTCTGCTTTCTGGGTTTCAATGGAAAGCAGTTCATCACTTGCCAGTATGAACTGAGAGTACTTTAATTTGAGTGATTCGATCTCTTGATTAAGAGATTGAATCTTATTTTCAAGATTGCTGGCATCTTGTTTAACCTTTAAGAGAAGATCAGCCGGTACACCACTAATGTCCGGTACTTTAAGTTCCTTGAATTCGAATCCTGACAGAAGTTTAGATACTTGATCCTTATAGTCTTTCAGGACATACAACACAATTGTTTCTGAGTTTGGATCTGAAAAAAGTTCGTACGATTGTGTGATTCCTGAAAGCTCTGGTTCAATATTCGTTGTTGTGATACCTGCAAAAACTGCAAGGTGATCGTATCCCCGATAAAGGTCGAGGTCAAGCGGTATACCTGAAAAAGGAAGTAATTCTTTTGAGAGGGATTCGATATCTTTTAATTGATTTTCAATACCATTTTTTTTCTCGGACTTTTCTGAAACCTCTTCATCGATTTTGGCCAATTTCGTATCGAGCTCCTTAAAAAGCGAGTTTGAACTCTTTTTTGGATACTCTTCTTTTTTAATACCAAGAAAACTAGATATTGATCTTATTTTTACAAGTTTTTTTGACACTTCTGCAGCATTTTCAAATGGCTTACCGAGTTTTTGTCCAAATTCACCCTCATCATTAAAATCTTCTATATGAAGCACATTGATGTCATGAAGCGCATCTACAGTCTGCTTCAGTAAATCTTTATGGCCAACAATTACGGCACGGCTCATCTGTTTGGGTTTAAGCATGTACTGCCCTCTCAAACTCAGAGATCAAATAATAAACGGCTTTATCCATATTTGCCTCTGCCTTTTCTTTGATCGACTCCGCATTGTGCAGGCCATCTTCAATAATTTTTGTATTCTCGAATTTAATCGTCTCTTGCGCAGATTTTAATGCACTTTGTGCTGATTTCTGAGCATCAATCTCGGCCTGTTTGATAATCTCTCTTGCTTCGGCGTGAGCGTGAGCTATACGTTCATTTTTAGTAGCAATGTTATCAGAGACCGTTTTTTTTGCACGTTCCTCTGCGTCTTTAATTTGCGATAAGATTTTATCTTTGGCCATATGAATCCTCATTAGAAGTGTAAATTATTGACGTGGTAAACCACTCCACTCCTACTGTAAACTTCTATATAAGTTCGTCGGTTAGATTACGCCGACTGCCATTATAAGGATGATTTATCATCCTAATAATTTCTAAATATACAAACATTACATAAATGACCCTAAAATATGCAAAACAAAAGACGAATAAATCCAAGGATAGGCTCGTCCTCATATTGCTTTAAAGACGATTTCACTGAAATATACTAGCTATATCAACTATGTATCTTTTCAATCCTGCAAGGAGAAGGTTCGCCTTTAGGAATTGTATGGATGTATTTTTCCCTGAATTCCGGATTGCGCATCATACAATAATCCGCAGAACCTTTGTAAGCACTATGCTTTCCAATCCGTTTCCAAATGTCTGCGAGGCTCTCTTCTCGGATATTCCCAAAGGAAATTGGAGTATACGCACACGGCAGAACATCTCCACCTGAAGTAACGTGTATCCAGCGTCTGCCAGCAAAACAGCCGAACAAATCAGGTCCCATGAAGTAAGGGAATGCAGTAACCCTTGGACCGTCCGTTTTTCTATTCATCTCCTTCTGGAACTTTTCCAGACGGGAAACATCTTTCTGATTTATAACCTCATCTTCGTGAGTTAGCCAGCGTCCCACCGCTATAATCTCATATATGGACACCTCTTGCATGTCCTGCTCAACTGCAAGATTGTAAAATTCATCGAGATCATCAATGTTGTTAGGTGAAACCACAACAAACATATCTGTTAGGATATCTGCAGCACGCGCGTTTTTAATGCCGTTTATTGCATCTTTAAAAGCACCCTTACGACCCCTTATACGGTCGTGTTCCTCCTCGAATGGACTATCGATACTAATACGAGCGGCATATAATCCTGCTGCTTTAAGATCCAGTGCCCTCTGCTCCGTTAAGCCATAACCAGAAGTAAAAGATGTAGCAATGGCACGGTTTTTATCAACTCTCGCTACCATGTCCACAAGATCATTTCGAAGCATGGGCTCACCTCCATCGAATGATATCAGATATGATCCCAGATCAATTGCCTCTTCAATTACATTATTAATCTCATCAAAGGTAAGCTCAGGATCTGCAACAATACCTGCCGCACCACAGTGAATGCATTTATTGGGACACTTCTCTGTTATTCCAATTGAGAACTGGTCTGGTATGTGTTTTTTGAGAATCGAGCCAATCTCCGCACTGATGACCCTGTCAAAAACATTTCCAGGTATGGGTGGAACCCAAGTTGAGAATATAATCTTTTCATTGTCTGAAGATATTGGTTTTTCTTCCTGGAATATCTTGTTAATGCGTTTTATGATTGGTTTTGCAATAGGTGCCAGCGCACCTTCGACATCAAGCACTACTTTACCGTTTTCTGTATTTGCATTTACTTTTATTACTGATTTATCATAGACCCGCATGAATTCACCTTTGAAATTAAAATATATACTTTAATTAAATATAGAAGTGTTTTTGAGAACAATGATTTTTTAGGGCAACATGTCAATTGTTATATAATTCGTGATCTGTAGCAGTTTATTTGTTGCGTCGCACGGTTTGAACGTTTCTATGATATCATTTGCCCGCTCGACGTGTTTTTCTACTTCTGAAATCGATTTTTTGACTGCATCTTCAGGAGACATGGTCTTTAAGTAGATATACGGCAAGGTCATGGACTCTTGTGTTGATTTCTTGTCGTCCTGCACCTGCAGGTACTCGAGAATGTCGTCAACTATCTGATAGGCTGTACCAACATATTCACCATAGTATCTGCACTGGCTAGCAATTTCATCATCAGCACCGCCAATATATGCTCCCATGGATGCACTTGCAGCAAAAAGGGATGCTGTTTTTTTGCGGATACATTCAAAATAATCCTTTTCCTTGAATTCTCCATTGCTACTTTTGATGTCCATTGTTTCACCTTCTGCCATAGCCATCCCTGCACGCCCAAAATCGCGAATGACATTGCGTCCATATGGCGAAACGAGTTCTATTGACTTGGATATCAAATAATCACCGCAGAGCATGGCAGCAGCATAGCCAAATTTTTTATGGGTGGACGGCATGCCTCTTCGAATAATTCCGCCGTCCAGCAAATCATCGTGTATCAGTGATGCAGAATGTGTTAGTTCAATAGCAAGAGCTGCATCAATGCTTATTTTTGAATCACCACCACACATCTCGGTTGTGAGCATAAGGATGATTGGACGAATCGTTTTCCCACCGGATTTAAAAATATGGGATTCCATTTTTTTCATTTCGGATGATTCATCCATGGATTGAACTAAAATGTCCATAGCAGCTTTGATTTGCCTGTGTTCATCCCATTGCTCAATGTTCATTAAGTCCCCTCATTTTTCTAATAAGGTATTTAATAATTGCTATAATTATCCTTTACTCTGTATATTTTGATGGACAGCCAATCACAATTTTATTTGCTTCAATCTTGTCGCTGGAGATCATTGTTCCGCTAAGAGTTACGTTTTTACCATCAGCAAGGTTTGCAGGCAAGTCACCAGTATATTCTACTTCAATTTCAAAGGATTTGTCCTCAGCGTCTGTTAAGACAAACGAGATTATATCGGGTGTTATAAGAAGCGTACCATCTTTAATGGAGCCCATGGTGTTAATCTGATTTCCGATATGGTCCTGTGGATTTGATTTCAGTTCTGACACCATGAGATATCCCTGTGAGACGTCCACGCCCCACAGACCAATAACCGACACTGCGACAATGGCCCCAATAGCAACCAATGTTTTTTGTTTTTTATCCATTTAAAAGCACCAATTATTGTAATCTATTAAGTTTTAAAAGTTCTCGATTTAGCTGTGATCGAGCTCGAATCAGAAGTAATGTATATGATAATATTACAAACCATGTGATTGCAAAAGCTGTATATAATGCGTTCATATTATTCCTCTTATTTCTGCTTCTTTATATGTTTAGCGTATGTGAACTACTCTACGCTTGAACTTGGAGCTTCTTGCTTCATTCTTTGAACCATCGTTCAAAAGTCCGCAAGCCCTTCCACTCGTTTCGAAGGTGTCAAACGGATATTAGATTTTGATTTTGCAATGCAAACTTCTTGATGTTGATTGCAGCATTGATATCCCTATCGTGTTCTGTATTGCATTCAGGACA
>JAFGOO010000201.1 GCA_016926455.1 Methanosarcinaceae archaeon
ATGCTTAAAAACCATTGTCTTGCACGATCAATAGTTGATGTTTCATGGAGTATGTTCTTCAATCAATTAGAATATAAAGCCGATTGGCACGGAAAAACGTTATTAAAAATAGGTCAATTCGAGCCATCGACTAAAATATGCAATATCTGTGGATTTCATAATAAAGAATTGACTTTGAAAGATCGAGATTGGCGTTGTCCCGAATGCAATACAAAACACGATAGGGATATCAATGCTGCAATCAACATCAAGAAGTTTGCACTCCAAAATCAAAATCTAATAACATTTGATACCTTCGGAACGAGGGGAAAGGCTTGTGGACTTGTGAACGATGGTTCAAAGAACAAAGCAAGAAGCTCCATGCGTAAGCGGGGAGTAGTTCACCTTAAGAATGAGCCTTCTCAGCACGTTTTGCTTCCTGTATTTCCCTGATCCGCCGAATAATTATCTCAACCAAAAACAACCCCAGCGCGGCAAGGATAAAGTACATCTTCAAACTCAAAGGTTCCCTGACGATCCTCTGCGAGTTCGTCCTAGCATCCTCAAGCAGAAACGCGCGTGCTTCCTGTTCTGTATACGTCTTTCCACCATTTGCCTTGATAAACATGGGCAGTTCTTCGTTCAATCCTACATCAAGGTATTCCAGTGCGTAATTCACAGCAACCGGGTAGCCTGATACATAATGCAAGCCGGTCCGTTTTGGATCGATCGTGGTCTCATAGGTGTTCTTTCCTGTCATGGACAGTTCTATAGGCTCATTGTTTAAAGTAAGCTCAGGCGTCAAACCCTCCTCATACATAGTAAGTGTCAGTGTTACAGGCGTGCCTAACCATGTGTCCAGTCCTTCGAGGACTGCACCTTGCTCAGCACGGGGGTTCCCGATAGCCCAGTTAATCATGGAAGATGTGAGCTTTGAGTTGCTACCTGAATACATCTGCGAACTCCACCTGTTGCCGCCGCCTTCTCCATTATCTGTTGTCAGTGCCGCCACCCGCCCAAGCCCGTACCTCCATGTTGTCAGTACAGGCTTTCCTGTTGTTGTAATAATGATCCTATCTGCACCTGCTTTAGGGGTCACGTCATTATATCCGGTAATATTTCCTGCAATTTCCATGTTCCGGGTTATGAAGTGATTGGGGTTGTATTCGATCAATGGAAATGCGTAGAGTAGAACCGCTTCGTAATCGGGTGGATTTTCAATCTCTTCGAAAACAAGGTTTGCACGTTCGTCATTAATTACGTTCATATAAGTTCCACCAACTTCAATCATTAATTTTTTTGCAAGTGATTGATTAAAATAAGGCGGATTTAGTGTAGTGTGAATAAAATAAATTTTTACATCATTATTTAATTGGTTTAGAATTTCTAGAGATGAATCATAAGATTCAGCTATTTCTCCATCAGAGATAATTATTATGTTTTTTTCACCTTCTAGATTAGATATCATTTCTTTTGCTAGCAATATTCCTTCATTCAATGACGTAAGACCCTTTTCTCCAGGTGTTAATTCTCTAATTTTCAATTCAATTCGTTCTACATTAGAAGATATTCCTACATATTCAAAATCATCTGAGACTTTTACAGCGTCAGTACCAAATGCAATTACAGCGACATCTGCATCTTTTAAGTCCTCATCAGTGAGAATATTTATCGCATTTGCTTTAATAATGTCTAGTATGTTATTTTCGACCGGAACCCATGTTTCATTCTTTTTTATATGAGATGCATATAATGTACTTCCCGATACATCCAAAACCAGGACGACATTCCTACCGCCTCGCCATTCTGTGGGCTTCGACATAACAGGCAGTAGCTCCTCGAAAGA
Source organism: Methanosarcinaceae archaeon (assembly GCA_016926455.1). Taxonomy (GTDB): domain Archaea; phylum Halobacteriota; class Methanosarcinia; order Methanosarcinales; family Methanosarcinaceae; genus JAFGQV01. Next base: position 1,826 of record JAFGOO010000201.1, read on the forward strand.
TGAGTTTAGGTAATCACCATAATCATAAGCTAACTCCCCTCCAACAACAACAAGACCATGTCCATCTGTCACGTATTTCTTAAGTGTACTGACATCTTTCTGGGAGAGTGAATTGACACGTTTGTTATCAAGGACCACCACTTTTTTGTCATTGATATCTGATAGCCTGTCAGTTGATGAAACGTCATACAGATTGTATATGATCTGTGCAAGTGGTGATGTTGTTTCATCTGCGATGAGAAGAATCTTTGGTTTTGGAACAACATACACTGACTTGTAGAATACATTGTTTATGGGGTCCTTGTCCTCATCCAGTGGTGTCAGGGTTGCGCTCAACGTATGGGCACCCAGCGCTTCAAAGAAATGCTTGACTTGTATCGTTTTTTCACGGGTGGACTGACTGAAGGTGCCGCTTCTTAGGAGTTTATCATCCGCATAGACTTCGATACGATAACTTACCGTCGTATCCCCTGCCTGTGAAACAATTATCTCGAATAAATTCTCGTTGCCAACGACAACGGTCTTATCACCCGTTATCTCAATGCTCATGTCGTTGGTCTTAATTTCGGGCTGTACTGCATAGACCGTAGTGCCGCTATCTTTTGCAAACTTCAGCGAATCTTCAAGGTTCTTTCCATAATTATTGTTGCCATCGGTCACGATCACGATTTGGTTATCACCACTTGAATACTGTACGATGGCATCCCCTAGGGACGTCTTATCCCCACTGACCTTGACAAGGGTTGTGGGTGTCTTTGCCGTAAGTGCCTCATAGAGCCGGGATGCAACTCCCTCCTTAAAGAGTGCCATGCTGCTTGTCTCATCAGAGATCACCACAATGTCAGGTGTCTCATCCATGTTTGTTCTAATGACGAGGTTATAGGGAGAAGCAAGTGCGATGACGAGCAACGCTGCAACAATTATTCTGGATTCTACAAGACCGGTTTTTGCACCTTTCATAATCAGGTAAAGACCTGTGATCACCACCGGAACCATCAGCCACAGCAACTGCGGATTTCCAAGGGACAGCATCACAGCTCACCCCGTCTTCGAATGATCAGTATTTCAAGTAGCATTAGTAGGAAAACCCCCACGATCAGGTAGATGTCCAGGTCTTTTTTTACGTTATAGGTGGTAGCCCTAACAACGCTGGGTCCTGTTTGTGTGATCGAACGCTGGATGACATCCGAGGCGTCAAGTGTGGTATCAGATTCCTTGTCATCATAGAGATTAGATGCGATTCTTTTACCTGCCACCTCATAGATCCCGACTTCATCATACAGAATTCGGTTGCCTGTAAGGGTCCCACTTGGTGCCTTTATTTCCTGTTCCCTTGACAATGCTGTTATCACGCCTGTCTTGAGGTTGTAATCCGTGATGTCTCCGGCTCCACCGAGCCATCCAATCAGCTTTACCCAGAACACAGGGTATTCCGGAAGGTTGTGGAAATTGCCCCATGCATCCTCACTAAGTGCATCATTGAGTCCCAAATATACCACCGTACCTTCCCCGATAGTCTGGTAGGTCAGCACTGGGATGTTGTTTTCGGTTGCCACAAGTGAAGTGGAATCACTTCTTGGTGTTGCGTTCAGGTACCTGTAGACAGCAACCTCTTCAAACTTCATGTCTTCTGTGAGCCTTGTGGGCTGTACGACCTTCAGGGCAGTTCCATCAGGCGTTTCCACAATCTCCAGTGGTTTCATGGGCAGCAATTTGAACAGGTCAAAGTCAGCAACAGAGGATGCAAGCGTATCACCTGCGATAAACACTGCCGAACCACCGCCGTTGATTAATCCGTCAAGTCGTAGAATCTCGCTTTTTGATAGGGGTGTTTTCCTGCTTGCAACGACAACAACATCGTATCCGTTCATGTCAGAAGGTACAACATGCGTTACTGTGGTTTCTGTATTCGGAATGAGCGAGAGCGCAGTTTTCGATGGCAGTTTTCCGGCATCTGTGACCAGCAGGACACTCTGCTCCGTGATCTTCGGAATTGAGATGTAGGCGGTATTATCCACCATCATGCTGTCAGTCTTTTTAATCTGAATAGTGGTAACTCCTGTTCCAAGGTTTGTAAGCATGAACTGTTTTGTGGAGCGTGCCGGTACGTTTAACGTCATGCTTGTGGAAGTTCCATCATCACCGGTACTTACTCCGATCTCCACATTTTCAGTAGTTCCTTTGTAGTTTTTGACAACTCCGCTGTAGGTGTACCCACCAACACCAGCTTCCAGCCATCCGTTGATTATCCCCACATTGTCCGCACTTTTCCCGACCCTGACGAAAGTAACCTTGAGACCATAGGACTCAGCAAGGCTTTTCGCGGTCACTGGATCATCCCCTTCCCAGTTTGTGAAATCAGAGATGACAATGATCCTGCCGCCTTCCTCGGAAAGTATCCGCATTCCGCCTGATATGGCGTTTGAAAGGTCGGCAACAACTCCCTTTGGTTCGAGCTTTTCAAGAACTTCATTCGTACTGGATGCACCCTCGGATTGAAGTGCAATAACAGGTACGTTCTCTGCAAGGATGATGGAGTTTTTCTTGCTCACATAATCGCTAGCTATCGATATAGCATCCTCAAAACGCCCGTCTGTATGCATGCTCGCGGACGAGTCGAGAACAAGTACTGTGTGTTCGCCACTAAGAGGTTCATCTGTGTTGAAGAACGGACCTGCAGCTGCCAATGAAAGAAGTATCAAGACAAGAAGCTGTATCAGGAACAGGGGATCTCTTATGAGTTTGGTAATAGATGAATAGAGCCGCTTTTTCTGCTGTTCCACCTTCATCAGGAACATTAGGGAAGGGATCTGTAACACAGGAGGTTTTGGGCGTAGCAGGTAGAGGATTATTAGCGGGATAATGCTGATTAGTGCTCCAAGTGCGAGTGCGTTCTCAAAGGGAATTACCACCGCCTCCTGCTAATCGTATTGAAGAAGGCATCAAAGACAGGCACATCCGTGGTAAAGGTGTAGAACTCGGCACCTACACGGTCGCAGGTTTTTCTGATGCGGTTTATATGGGCTTCAAGCTGCTTCTGGTATTCGGCTTTGAAGTTTTCACTGACATAAGTTTTAAGCTCGTTGCCAGTCTCCAGGTCTTTTAGTTTCATGTCCCCGTGAAGGGTGAGTGTGCTCTCGGTCTTATCAAGTACTTGGATAAGTATTAGGTCGTGGTCTGCAAGCCGGTATATTGCGGATTCGATAGATTCAAGTTTATCCAAGAAATCCGAGATAATGAGAACCAGCGACCTTGACCGTATCATCCGTCCATATTTCATGACGCACTCATTGGTTTTAGTGGTGCCTTCAAGTTTTGTTTCACTCAAACGGTCGATGGTACTTATTAGATACTGCCTTCCACGACGGGGATTTGAAATATTGACATCTTCTGCAAAGGTGGAGATTGCAAACTTGTCGTTGTCCTTTGTAACAAGATAAGCAAATCCGGCTGCAAGCCTTGCACCGTATTCGAACTTGGATACTTTGTGGCTCGAATAGTCCATGCTTTTGCTGGCATCCAGAAGGATGTGAGTTGTCAGGGACTTTTCTTCTTCGAACTGGCGCACATACAGTTTCTCTGACCTTGCATAGACGTTCCAGTCAATTGACTTAAGTTCGTCGCCCGGATTGTATTCTCTGTACCCTACCGTATCAATGCCGCGTCCGCTGTGAATAGACCGTCGGCTGCCAGCGTATGCTGTAGACACACGTTTTCTGACCATGAAGGTAAAGCGGTCAAGTTGCCTGAAAAAATCTATATCAATAATATGGTTTTTGCCGTTCATTGCTTGAATTGAATGGATTTACTGTAAGCTTTAGTTTAAATTTATTTAGCCTGCACAAGTAGCTCTTTTATAACTTGGTCCTTCAAAATTCCGCGCCTTTCGGCTTCAAATGTCAGGATGATCCTGTGCCGCAAGATAGGGTAAGCCATGGTTTCTATGTCCTCTTTGCTTACATAGTCCCTACCATGAACAAGTGCGTGTGCCTTTGCGGCAAGTATTAGTCCTATGGATGCTCTCGGAGAGGCACCATACTCGATATTCTCGGTCCATGTCCGTGTGGTCATCACGATTTTTATTGCAAGTTCTTTAAGGTCATCAGCGATAGGCACTTCCCTAGTTAGTTTCTGAAGGTCAATCAATGTGGATTTTTCAATGACCTTATTGACCGCCGGTATCTCGGCACGTGTGTAGCGGTTCACGATCTCTTTTTCATCTTCGAAGTTCGGATAATCCACAAGTATCTTGAAGAGGAACCTGTCAAGCTGGGCTTCTGGCAGGGGGAATGTTCCCTCCATCTCGATGGGGTTCTGTGTTGCAAGTATAAAGAACGGCCTGTCTAGGATAAATGTCTCGTTGCCCACAGTGACCTGTTTTTCCTGCATGGCTTCAAGGAGTGCGGATTGTGTTTTTGGTGATGCACGGTTAATCTCGTCAGCAAGCACGATATTTGCAAAAATGGGTCCTGGTTCGAATTTGAACTCCTTTCTTCCGCCGCTTTCTTCGATTAGGTGCGTTCCAGTTATATCGGCTGGCATTAGATCAGGCGTACACTGGATTCTGCTGAACACAAGGTCCATTGATTTTGATATTGTGGAAATCATCAGGGTTTTCCCGAGTCCCGGATTACTCTCCACAAGTGTATGCCCGTCGCATAGGATTGCAATAATTATCTGCTCTACAACGTCTCTCTGTCCAACTATGACCTTTTCGATCTCATTGAAAAGTGCTGTAAATGTATTTCCAGTACCGCGATATGTACCTGACAGATCGCTTTTGTTTCTGTTAGTAAGATCCATTTGATGAACTCCTTTAGTTGCATTTATGATCATAACAAATTGCTGTTTAATCATTCCTTTGCTATTTCTTCAAAATATGTCTTGATTATATTCTGGTAACCTTCAGGTAAGTTTTCATAATAAGCCTGGGACGATATTACATTGATATCATATGCTGATGAACGCTGAAATTCCTCGGTCCTTGTTTCACCTTCTTCCCGTATTGAAAAACCTACTCCTGAACCCGGAGGCAGAGTCAGGTCTATTTCCTTGCCTTCTACCACAATTATTGCAGGCTCGCCGAAAAGGTTTTCATCACCACCATTTTCACCTTTACTTATAGGAAATAGTTCATTTTTTTCCCCTTCTTGCTCCTCACCCGAGATGAATGGGAGATTTTCCACTATCTTTGGCAGGTCCTGCGGTGAGACGTCGGTGTGATATCCAGATACAGTTACATAAGTAAAGATGGAAGACGCGAAAACAAACGCAGCTATCCCAATGAAGAACTTTTTTTTGTTCAGTAGAGACGACGACCTAACAATTTGCGCATCTTCAAGAACATTTTTCATAAGGCTATCCACTATGATGTTGCTTATAGACCGGTTGTCATAGGCAGTACTAAGTCTCTCGCGCAATAGGGGATATTTCTCTTCGATAAGATTTATGGCATCTGTTTTTTCATCGCGGATGTGCAGAATAGCTGTGATAATAAGTGAAAGAATCACTGCTGAGACCATCAGACCAATTGCCTCGAAAGGAATTTCGTAGCCAAGGAACTGGTATGTTGAACTCGTATAGAGTTCAAAAATGCTGATCATGGCAAATAGATCGACCATGTTGAATATGACAAAGATTGAGTAAAGGATAAGTGAAATCGAGACGAAATCAAGTATCATGTAAGTGCTTCGGTACTTCTTAAGCACTGAGCTATTTTTTTTCACGAAATTCGCGATATCTATGCTGCCGCTCTGAATCATTTTTATTTATCACCGTTAGGATAAGAAGACTATCGTTTTTAGACTTTGGACGAACCACGTCTAGTATTTGAAGTACCTTCTATGTATTTCTTAATCGTTTCGGCAGATACATCTCCATGTGTTCCGACATAGTAACTTGGAGACCACAAATGACTTCCCAAAAACTCCTTTTTACGTAATTTAGGGAATTTTTCAAATACACGTTTTGCTGTAACTCCTTTTAACACTTTAACAATATCAGTAGGTGCTATAAATGGTGGTGTTGATATGAAAACATGGACATGTTCAGGCATAACTTCAAGTTCAATGATAACCCACTCTTTCGATTCTGCAATTGTTCTAATTTGGTCATCTAAAAATTGTTTTAGTTCATCAGTCATTACCTGTTTTCGATGTTTTATACACCATACTATATGATAGCTAATTTCGTACACTGCAGAACTGGAATAAGTCATATTTTCCTATAGGTATGGAAAGTATATAAAGATTCTTAACTCATCAAAGTCAATATATGATGCTGCTTGGAGTAAATTAATTGATTATACAAAATACAAAGCTTGAGAGGCTGGTAGTAATATTGGTTAATCCATAATACACATAATAAAAATGTAATAAAAGTATATATAATTGTCATTATTGTGGATATTAGTATTAGATAAAGACCATAATGCTGCTATAAACATTCTTGATCTTGCCGTAGGAACTAAGGTAAATGCCTTTGGATTTGAAGCGTTGGGTTTAGTAATGAAACAGGAAGCCAGCCTTTTTAACGGGTGGTAGTTCCCTCCTTTGCACATTGTGGGTATGAACCTAGTATTTTCAACATTCCGACACTTGATGTTATATTATCTAGAGCGTTTCTTATAACTTCATCGTTGATATGACCTTCAAAATCGATATAAAATATATAATCACCAAGTGCTCGTTTGGATGGGCGTGATTCAATCCGCGTGAGATTAATGCCTCTTTTTGCAAATTTCCCAAGAAGTTCATATAAAGCACCAGGACGGTCTTTCTTGAGGTATACTATGATAGATGTTTTATAGGATACATTTTCGGATAAGGATGGTTCGGGTTCTGAAGGGGTTTTCACTGTTGAACCAGCTTTGATGACGATGAAGCGGGTGTGGTTCTCTTTTTTATCTTGGATATCCTGTATCAGCACCTTAAGCCCGTACATCTGCGCAGATTCTCGGGATGCAATGGCGGCCATCTCTTCGAATTCATTTGCAAGTTTTGCGGCATGGGAAGTACTGCCAGTTGTTCGTATTTCAGCATTCTCAAAACGTTTTTTCAAGAATTTCCGGCACTGTGCAAGTGCCTGAGGATGGGAGAGGATAATCTTGATGTCAGAGAGCTTTCCTTTTGACAGTAGGCAGTGTTTTATTGTGACTACCATCTCACCGACTATTTTGAGATCGTTTTCATTCAGCATGTCGAGTGTGATTCCCACAGAACCTTCTAGGGAGTTCTCTACAGGGATAATCCCAAGGTCAACGGTCTTATCAAGTACTGCAGAAACGGTGTCGAGGATGTCATCATAGTACTGCAAATAAACGACTTTTGAACCTCCATTTTTTGCGATCCATTTCTCTGCAGCTTTTTCCGAATATGATCCTGTCGGACCGAGTACTCCAATAATCATTATGAGGTTTAAAGGGCAGCTATTTGAAATAATTTGTGATTGCAGAAGGGAAAAGTGGCATTTTTTTCACGTTGAATTTAACAGGAGGTTGGCGATTGCCAATCACTAATAACATTTGATGTTCGATATAGTCGCGCAAACGGGGCTGTCAAAAAGTTTGATGTTAAAACACAAAACTGTAATTTGTACATAGTCACATATGGAGGCATTCGGCATGAAAGTATTAGTCATGACTACTACAAAACAGCACCAAAAGCAAAATATTTCACATCAACAAAAAAATTAAGTGGAGACTACCTTAAACACCCTGTCGTTCTTCCTGACCCTCCCGTCCACACCAAGCCCAACGTCCTGTCCTTTCACTGCTTTTAAAATGGATTCTCCCCCCCTCATCAAGGAACCCACCTCCTGTTCGATATACGTACTGTCACCCTCGATAATTATCTTGTCCCCCAAGGCAAGTTCCTGTTCCAGCACTCTCACTGCCGCAGAACCATGTTTAGGAAAATAGTTACGGACCTCACCCACTGCCTCCCTCTTCACAGGCGATGCGTTCATATCGGATTCATAACCCAATCCATCAGGACCTGGCACCCCGAAATAGAAGCCTGTGGAAAATCCGCGGTTAAATTGTAGTTCCATTCGTTCTTTCCATTCCCGTGCCCTTTCAGGTGTGTATAATCCCTGACTGCAAGAATCCAGAGCTTCGCGGTAGCATCGGGACACTGCTGCAGTATAACCAGCATTCCGAAGTCTTCCTTCCACTTTCAAAGCATCAACACCAGCTTCAAGAATTTCCGGGATATTTTCTATCATGCATAGGTCCCTAGCACTGAGCAGGTATTTTCCTCCCAGTTCCATCTGCTCTCCATTTTCTCCCTGGAGTGTCCACTGCCACCGGCATGGCTGTGTACAGTCCCCACAGTTGCCAGACCTTCCCAGCAGGAAGGCTGAAAGGTAACATCGACCCGATATTGCATGGCACATGGCACCGTGAACGAACACCTCAAGTTCCATATTTGTTTGCTCCCTGATGTTCCTAATCTGTTTAAGGTTCAGTTCCCTTGACAGCACCACTCGGCTGGCACCCAGTGAACCATAGAACTCTGCACACTCAGGGTTGGAAACATTGGCCTGGGTCGATATGTGTACTCTAAGACCGGCATCTACAGCCCTTGTTATTACAGCAGGGTCCCATGCAATGAGAGCGTCTACACCTGTACTGGATGCAGTCTCAATAACATCTCCCACATCCAGCAGGTCATCTGGGTATATCACAGTATTAATAGCCAGATAGGACTTCAGGCCGCAAGCTCTTACCTGTTCCACAAAAGCATCAAGGTTCATCAGGGTGATATCCTGTGCCCTTGCCCTGAGACTGAATCGATCAATTGAAAAATATACGGCATCGGCATAATTCCTACATACAGAAAGTGCCGCAAGGTTCCTCACGCCCACCACTAGTTCAGGTATAGGGTCATATGTTTGTGTTCGTTCCATAAGGTAGCATTTGAACGATCGTTTAAATCAGTTATCGATGAATTACGTGACCGGTGATACACAAACGATATAATATTTAGCCACAATAATCTCATCAACGATTATCATATATATGATGTCATTTAACTTGTAAGCCGAGAAGTCCCCTTTCGTAAGATGGGGGATGAGAGGAGTAATATCCCAACACAACATTGGTATGTTATCTATTTTATACAAAAAATATATATGTTGTTAAAATATAATGTCTACTAATGCTTAAAGCCTACAAATACCGTTTATATCCCAACAAAGAGCAACAAGAGCTTTTTATGAAAC
>JAFGOO010000202.1 GCA_016926455.1 Methanosarcinaceae archaeon
GAAAACAGAAACTCATTTGGAAAGTTTTTTTAAAAAATGTTGTCAAATTAGAAAAGGAGATTTATGAGCTAATTTGACAGCCTCTTTCTACAAAGCCGCATTTTGAGGTAATTATATAAAGAGAGACGACCGTATATAACTTACCTATTGGTGTCATCGTGCTTAAAACCAATGAAAGTGGCGATTTAGTATATCCTAACGGAGAAGTTTGGGTAAAGGTATAACTTATTTTAGTCAGGTTATTCTATTACCAATAATGCTATTTCTTCACGCCATGATCCATCATTTTGAGAAACTCCGACTTCTTCGGCTCTTCTGCAGAGTAGGTTGTGGATATGCAGATCTGGTCCATTGAGTTACAGAATGAAAAGGTGTTTGAACCGGATTGGTTTTGGAATATCTGGTGGGCAGTGATGTGAATGGAAATATTAGTAGGCATTCTCAAGTTCGAATCTTACACCTCGTATAATCTTTAGGGGATATATACCGAGACTGTCGGTAAAGTCATTTAACATGATGCAAAATGTTTTACGATAATTGGGATGTAGGGGTAGAAAAAGCCCATGACTTTAGTCATGAGATGAATTTTACCTCCTACCTACCAGAAAAATGAAACATAAAAATTTAGTAGCCTTCAAAATCTCCGCCTTTTGAAGCCCCCATTTCACCATTAAGCAGTTAAAACCGAGCAAGATTGCTGGATAAGTGGTTTTAAATCCCTGTATTCCTGCCAGAGATCCGTGAGATACTCGTCCAGCGCCGAGCCTCTTGATACTGTATTTTCAGGACCCACGCAAGAAGGGTCCGCCACTACTGAATAATAGGTGCTCGGGACTATGAAAAGTACCTTCCCGTAAGTGGTTTGAAGTTTGGTTTTCTTGTCGATTAGCTCTTTCTTGGAGTGGCTACCCTGCCGCTCATATTCAATTGCGATGGTATGCCCGTTAAGCTCGGCGATTATATCAGCATCCTCAAAATGGTTTATTTTTACTTCGAAACCTTTCAAGAGTAGATATGCCCCAATCTGCAACACTGTGCCGTAATGGTCGGGTGTCTGCTGCATGATTTTGCCGTCCTTGACTTTTGTAGGATTGACCCATACCTGAGTCATGCCACGCCCGAACGTTTGCTGGATGTTGTAGGGTACTCGGTCAATGCCGAGCACCTTCGGGTCACCCTCAACCCAATCCGACATGATGCCTTCTTGGTCGATGATTAGGGATTTCAGTCTGTCATCTATTAGTTGGAAACCAGAATCAATAAATGCTTTTTTACCTGCTTTCCATTCACCCAATATTACATCTTTCTCAAGGTCTGTAAGAGAGAACGATACCGCCGTGCTCTTGCCTCGGACCTGAACCAACCCCTCGCCCACTCCGCAGGTTTTCAAAGCTCTCATATCATCTGGACTCAGGCTAAAAAAATCTTCCAGTCCTTTGTATGAGTTGGGTTGAACGTTCCCCATTACGATATTAACAAAAGAATTGTTTTTAAAGAGTTCCTGAATGTCCTTGTTAATGTCCGAGACCTGTTGGGTGGCGAACATTGCCGACATTTCGTAGCTCCTGCCTTGCGTATACATTTTTAAAATGAACTCTGTAAGGGATTTGTTCTGCAGAAATACTCTGCCTTCGTCTATAATGACACAGGTCTTTTTCGTCAGGTCGGTGTTGAACCTGAGTGACATCAACCCGGTGACAAAAACATTCATGGCGCTTTGCAGGGAACCCGGGACCCCTGATAGGTCAATAACGATAAGATCCTTGTCCATCCGGATGTCTGTGGGTCGGTTGATGTACTCCCATGACGTTTCGAGCCTGCTCGTTCTATTGAGCATCGCCACTGCCGATGGGTTTTTTTTCTCCACGTCCTCTTTCCAGATTTCACGCAGGTCCACTAAAACCGGGTAATCTTTACCCGCCCGGTTTTTCCATGTGGAGACGTTTTTCCGGATTATGCCATGACGCCGGTATAATTCTATCAAGCTCTGGATGATATAATCGTCCATGTTCGTGGACGTATCCATCACAGAAAAAAAAGCTGTCAATAACTCAAGATGGTTGTTGAACAGGGTCACGTAATCCGCGTCCGTGAGCATGGTCTGGTTCGAGTCTATCATTATCTGGAGTGGGTTGATGTTCTGGCACCCTGACGCCGCTCCGATCTGGATAACCTGTGCTTGGTCGGCGTAGTAATTCGCCACCGAGATAAAGTTTGTCCGGCTATCGGGTTTCGGTGTGATGTAAATAAAGCGGTGCCCGAGAATGTCATGACCAGACATCATTAACTTCATGAGCTCCACGGTTTTCCCGGAACCTGTGCCACCTATTATGATGTGATGAGCGGCGGCTAATGTCTGCCAGTCGATGATGTACGGCGATCCGTCCGCCTTACGTAATCCATACAAAAGTCCCGTGTCCGCCAGTGGCGTCAACGGATCGTTTAGTGGGAGCAGGGCACCGCACGAATTGCTTAGCTGTTGCATCTCAGCAAACTCTACAGATGTCGGGAACGGCAGAGCTGCCATGTAAGTATCGAGCATCTTGTGATATGGCATCTCATAGTTTACTACGTTCGCCTCGATCACCCCGAGCACTGATGATGTGCCGTTTCGCAGTCCTTCAAGGCTGCTGGCTTTTATCACGATTATGTACTGAGTATCAAAGAGTTTCTGCTCGTTTTTATAAACCTCTTTGAATAAATACGTGAAGTCCTGTGCCTGAAAATCGTATCTCTGAGAGTGGACGCTCACACCCGTCTCTTTCCGTGTTTCCTTCTCGACCTGTGCCATGCTAACCCGATTGACATACATCGAGTTGTCCAAGAGAGCCATGGCTTCCGCAGGGGGTATCGGGGAACACTTGTAGCTAATATCAATCAAGAACTCACCCGTATTCTCAATCGCCATGATCTGCCCCGTGAAATTGAGAGGCAGTGTTTTCGGGAATCCGTTGTGGTGTTTCGTGGGCACGCCCAGCACTACGCATGTGACAAAAGTATCTTTGTCGATGGTCAGGTAATCTTCGAACTCTTCTATCAATGTAGGCGTTACTTTCCGTACCACTTCTGAGTGACGCCGTTCTTTGAGTATGGCAATGTCTGCTACTGTTTTTTTGCCTCTAAATTTTGATATTATGTTCATTTTAGGCATCTCCTGTAAGTCAGTGCAATCTCGTTCGGGTCGATTACCCTGATACCAGTTATTCCGCTAATTGCAAATCCATCCCTGAGACTGGGTAAAATGTTTTTTAATGAACTCTCTGCTTCGGGTACCGTCTCGAAAAAACCCAATCCTAAAAACATGTAGATGTATCTCTGGGTCGGTACCTTCACCGACTCATTGAGTTGCCTGTAGATTGATTCAAGATGCGCGATCTGTTCCGGTGTTCTGCCTGAAGAATCGTTCATCGCTTCAAGTATCTCGTTGATGATATTTGCCGACTGAACATATCTGTTCATAGCAAATACTTTCAAGGTCTGGGTTTCTACTATCCGGTTGACGAAATTCGAGACCACCATGGGCACGAATGTTTCCAAGCCGCCTTCGGTCTCGGTGGGTACGTACAACCTAAACAGCACACCGTACCTGTTCCGTGTGAACTGGATTATGCCAGTCGGGTGTACTGCTTCCAGTGGCACAATCTCTTTCAAAAACTCTAGTGGGGTGCTGTATTTCGGTATGATGGTTTTGCCACGATATACCCGGTACGTGTACCAGATTCTCTTAATGGTGGAATTGTATTTTTCTGGGGTGCTCAAATGCCTGATGTAGACGAGTATAAAAAACCCGATTACCAGGGCACAAATCCCTTTTACGATTAACGAATCTGAAATGATGAGAATCAAAAACGGTATGAATACCGTTATTAACATATATATTCCGCTGTTCTGCACCCAATACCACGGGTGCCCCCAGACTTCCTCTCGGACTGTTCTTAGTAATAAGGATTCCATTATAATTTCACCGCCAAACGCCCTCCCAACTTAATCAGTCTCATGATAGTTACGGGTCCCAAAATCATTATGAACGATACGATCAGCAAAAAAATACCAAGGACGAGATAATACAATATATCTGACGGAAGTCCAACGGTTATGTACTGGATTATACTTATGCCACTAACGGTCAGCGCCACGATGATCATCTGCATAAAAACCATGAGAAGGTAATAAATGAACAACATTATTCCAAATCGTCTGGTCATCGGTGCCACTATTAAGAAAAATATGATAAACGCAAACTTCACTGAGAGCCCGATTACGATTGTTCGCCAGATAAATGCAAAAGCTATCAGCATGTATACCAGCGCCATACCGAGGTACATGACTATGTTGTCAGGTGATGGTGCCAGACTATCAACTACACTTGACATGAACAGCGTCGATAAGATGTAATTGATAATCAACGGCGCCCACATTGCCAATCCCACGAAAACGGGGATAACGAACAATATCGCACAGTAAATCCCGAACTGTGAGACACTCATTCTGTTCTCGGGTGCCTGCCCGATCATTCGCCGAGTTGATGTGGCGTTTGATAGCAGGACATAACTCCCTCCTATCAGAATGAATGCTAAAACCAGTAGCGCATAAATTCCCAAGCTTACCAGTGCGCCGTCGATGACGCCCTGGTCATGGAATGGGTTATACTGAGCAGTAGCCACATTCATTATCAGGTTATTTGTTCCTGGAACTGTCGTGTTTGTGAGTTCACCTGTCACATTGTACATGTCATCACCAGTTCCAATCGCGAAATTGCGAATGCCATCCGTGACCATCTGGGCACCCTGATCGAATGCGCTGCTCATACTCGTCTCATCCTCCGGAGCTGGACATATGTTCCAAAAACAAAAATTCCCATAAGAAATGTTAAAGCCCAAAACAGTGGAGAGAACGAATCCCTCGGCTCGACCTTCGTGACATTGTATGGTTCTATTTTGTAAGTGGTGTACGGGTTCTGAAGCGAGACGTTTAACTTATCCTGTGAGAAGTTTGCTGTGCTCAGTATCACTGTATCGCCCAGTCGGGTCAAGTTGCCACCGTCGCCGATGCCACCCACCCATGTGTCCAGTTTGGTTATGTTCATGAACGGAACGTTCTTTTCCGTGTATTCCTGAGAGCCTATGCCGTAATAATAAACCATAAATTCATTATCATAGCTGAGGTTGACTTTTAGGGTATTTGCCGGGACGCCAACTACCGAAAAACTGGTTTTAGGTATCACCGAATTATTATAGATTACGACATTCACTGCCGTGCCGTTATAGTTCCCCGGGTTAAATAATTCCGGGGCAATTTCCTTATCTGAAAACGTGGCATATTCATCGTAATAATCCTTATCAATCCACTTAATTGTCTTTTTTCCGGTTAAGAGTGACACCGTTCTTGTTCTTAGTGTGGAGTGGTGCCACTTCAGATGCACGTCCATCTCAACGGTGGTTGTGTTGCCAGTGGTGTTTATTCGGCTGTCTGTGACCTCAATCACATCACGGCTGTCGTCCCACCCCAGCCCGTCGTCCCAGACATCATACTCCACTATTGGTTTAAGAGTATCGGCATAGGTGGTGTTATCTATTTTTGTGATGTTCTCAAAACCGACGATGTCGATCCAGCCCTTAATATGGCCTCTGGACTGGACAGTTTTGTCCGGAACGAATGGACGGTCATAAACCAGACCACCCACTTGTTCTATAAACCGTTCCTTGTTCAGTATTTCAAAGATACTGGTGTTACTGGCTCCCGCTGGTATTGCCAATATCAACAAAAATGTCAAACTAAAACCAAATGTTGGTCGCAAACGCCACCGCCATTATGACAAGAATCATTGTCAGTATTGCCGACACAATACCTGTCATATGTGCTTTTTTGCCTGCCACGTCGCGGTCCATTGCTCTGAGTTGACTGCCAGTGCCGTGGTAGAATAGTGAGATAAGGGTTACCACTCCAAAAACCACAGCCATCCCCGTGAGTATCCAGAATATCCATGTCTTTATCTCTTCCGGTAGTTCGTTAAGCCATGCCATAGGGTCACCAAATAACCCTTTCGTATCATCAACACCAAACGTTTTTTCTGCCATGTATCTATCTATACACTATACATCTATATATACATTGGCGTGAATTTAAAATTATGGACGGCGATGATAGTAACAAGAAAATTGTATGTAAGCACTGTGGATCTACTAAAACTGTTAAAAATGGACGGGTTGTAAAAAATGTGACAGAGGGATGGGCACAACGTTACAGATGTCAAGAATGTTTTCGAACATTCACCAAATAATATAGAGAATAAAACGACCAGGAAAAGTATAGAGTCCAAGTTGGTCACAGCAGAGATCCGTAGAAGGTTGGCAGGGTGGACCTGAATGATTATGCAGGCTAATAGGACATTTTTTCCCACTGTTGTCAGGTAGGATATAAAAAAACAAGTTGCTATACAGAAGCTGTCGGGAAATCCATGTTTTTCGAAATTTCAGCTTTACGATCCAAGATTGACTGAGCGTTTCATACGGATTTAATTTGGATAATAATTTTGAATGTTTTAATTTAAGCGCTTTTTGGGCACTTTTCCGAAAGTCTCTGATAATACTAAATGTCAATCGGTTTGAAAGTTTAGATACCAAACATTCATGCTTTCAATGTTGCCAGATATATTGGTGTTATTTACAAGTCTGCCACAATATTCATATCCACATTTTGCAAAAACAATATTCATTCCATAAGAGCTGGCTCTTGCAATGGTATATGCAGTCCTAATCCCGCTTGCTTTCATTTCTTTGTCCATCTTCATAAGCAAGTGTGACGATAAACCATTTCCACAGAATTTAGGCAATGTTGCAAAATCTGTCATTTCCACATTTGAGTAATCATAGTCTATTTCAGCAGAAGAAAGTGCAACCACTTCATCTTCTTTGAAAATCCCAAAATATACAACATTGTCGTCCATTGTTTTCAGTAGATATTCGTGATTATGTATGGGAAAAGGATACGTATCGAAAGTTTTTTGATACACATCAGCCATTTGTTTGACATCGCACTTCTTGCATTTCCTTATGGAATATTCAGGTGGAAGAGCGGAATTTAGACTTTTTTCTTTTGATAGAGCTGTATTTATGATATTATCATGCATTTCATTCAGGCAGTTAATCTTTCTCTTATCATCAAAGAATTTACTCATAATCACTGAATTTTCTTTACCATCATAATATCGTGGGATTAGTGCTTCACAAAGATAATTTCGATCACAAAGCAGTTCTTTGAAAGATTCCGGTACCTTTGTGAAAATCTTTGAATAATTTTCCTTTTCTGCAAGAGCATCCAGTTTATCCAGAAGTGATGGCATATCTGCTTGATTTAATTTCATAAGATATATCCGGTCATTATACTTCCCATGCTGGATAATAGATTTTCCTATTTTTTCAATAGAATCCATCAGACCCTTCTCTCCATCCTCGCATTACCTTCTGGAACAAGACTTGTGGTATCATCATGATCTGCAAGAAGTTTGGCTATACCAATTCCTTTGTACTCTGTAGCACCTTCAATTTTAAGCTGAAGATGGCAGTCATCACATTTACGGTCACAATATACTTGAGTATAAGACTCAGGCTCCTTGTAGGTGGTAATAACACCCTCATAATTACGAAGTATAACACGGTTCGTTGACCATGAGAGTATATAATTGGGCATGATCGGTATTTTTCCTCCTCCATGAGGAGCATCAATAACATAAGTAGGAACTGCAAACCCACTTGTATGACCAATTAGGTTTTCCATTATTTCTATCCCCTTACCTATAGGCGTTCTGAAATGTGAAAGACCTTCTGACAGATCACATTGATATAGATAATATGGACGAACACGGTTCTGCACAAGTTTATGAACTAGCTTCTTTATAATCCTCTGGCAATCATTTACGCCTGCAAGTAGCACCGTTTGATTTCCGAGAGGGACACCCGCATCTGCAAGCTTTTTAAGTGCTTGCTTGGACGAAGCTGTAACTTCTCGGGGATGATTGAAATGTGTATTTAACCAGACTGGGTGATACTTTTTTAAAATCTCCACAAGTTTATCTGTAATACGATATGGAAGTACAACCGGCATTCTGCTACCAATACGAATCACTTCTACATGAGGAATAGTACTAATTTCAGAAAGAACCCAATCAAGATAATCATCAGATAGCATTAAAGGATCGCCACCAGATAATAATACATCTCTTATTTGTGGTGTGTTCCTTATGTATTCAATACCTGTTATTATCTTCTCTTTCGCAAGTATGCAATCGACATCACCAACTTTTCTTTTACGTGTGCAATGGCGGCAATACATAGAACAGATATTACTTATGTGGAAAAGTACTCTGTCAGGATATCTGTGAGTTATACCCTCAACAGGACTATCTACATCTTCTGAAAGGGGATCTTCAAGTTCCTCATCTAATACGGTTAATTCTTCTGGTGAAGGAAAAGACTGACGAAAAATAGGATCGTTTTTGAAATCATCAGAATCTATCAGCGATAGGTAGTAGGGTGTAATAGACAATGGAAATTTTTTCATTGTCTCCTCGATTTTCTCTTTTTCAGATTGCTCAAAACTTATCCCGAGTAGTTTTTCGAAAGTCTCAATATCTCTAATTGAATGATTTAATTGCCAATTCCAATCCTTCCATTTCTGCATAAAATCTTCAGAATCGATCATTTTTGCTATTTCTTTTTGTTGTTGACTGTATTTTTCCATTAAAATACCACTGCTATAATTTTGGCTTCGAAAACAGTATCTATTATTTGAAGCCCAAAATTGGCACAAAAAAGCATATTGGACACTAAATAAAAGATACTTTTAGTCACTTATCATTGACTGTTGCCTATAAAATAAAATACACCTACCTATATGGGTGTGTAGTTCCTACCTTAAAGTTAATATCTAATATACTTTGCCCCAGCCATACAATGGTCAAAAATACCTTCTTCCAATCATCTCTCGCCCAACATCGCAATTAGTTTTCCCATATCTAGCCCCACAACTCCTTTGTCATCAATAAATCTCTTGGAAGCCTTCGAGAAAACCGCTTTTGAGACCATAATATAATAATCCTCTCGTTAATCATTATACCAGTCTACAAAAACATTCAACCTTACAAGAGAATGGATATTCATAGTGTATTCTATAAACTTGAGTTGTTTCTCAAGCATCTTCGAATCAGGATATAAGCCATATCTCTCAAATAATTCTACTCTGGTTGAAAGAAGATCATTC
>JAFGOO010000203.1 GCA_016926455.1 Methanosarcinaceae archaeon
GGAACGAGGGGAAGGGCTTGTGGACTTGTGAACGATGGTTCAAAGAATGAAGCAAGAAGCTCCATGCGTAAGTGTGGAGTAGTTCACGTATTAGTTCCCTATAATTCCAGAATTGAACCTGCCTCTATCTCCATATGAGCGTCAGGAAATCGTTTCCTAATCTCTTCTTTATGGGCTGTGCAGTGACAGCATGCTATAAGGTCCAAATCTGCCAGCAGGTTGTATTCCGTGGTTCCATGTAACCCCCCAATTATACCAACGACTTTTCCGAATTGTGATGCCACACCCATGATCTCCGTGAGCCCGGGATGGGCACACCCTGTTACAACATATAACCCACTAGAAGAATCTAGTAACATGGACTGTTCTTTCACGTCTTTGCCAAGTTCACCTGTGGTATATATGTTATGGCATATATCCTGCCTTCCAATGACTTCAACTAGTCTTGCACGTGTGGAAATCTCATCCTTAAGCCGTTTCGAGAACGAGACTGGGACGTAAACCTCCAAATCATGATTTGCATTCAATAAAGCCGTAAGCCCACCCATGTGGTCCCAGTGCTGGTGGGACAAAACCACCTTATCGACATCTTTTGGTGATATTCCAAATGCTTTCAAGTTTTGTAATAGCACACAACCATCCCAGCCAGTATCGAACAGGACGCTGTCATCCCCCGTGGCAATGAAACAAGAGAATCCCCATCCGCTAATGAAACCCTTTTTTGCTTCATTGTCATATGCAATGCTCAGTTTCATGTTTGTCACTTTATATCAAATACGTTTTTCAGGTAATAATTGGAATATATCGCACCCAGTGGATTGTGTGCTAGGACCCGATCCTTCACAGCCAGTGTTGTCACAGGCGCCTCTGAATGCTGCGTGAAAAGAATATCGTGCCCAATACACAATCCGAGTATGATGTTCATGTCTGTTGTCTCTTTATTCAGCACTAAAGCCTGACCGATCGGGTTGCACGTAGCTTCAAAATTATCTCCACGCAGTTGTTCTAGACCGTAGCTTTCCTTGCTCAGACCGCATACTTTGCAGCAGACAGAGTATACATCAAAATCCCGTGCAAGTATCTCATGAGTGATCTTTGCTTCCTTTTCCATACCAATGCAGAAAGCGACACCCAGTTTCTTATATTCCATTCCCTTAGCATACAGGATAAGTTCTTCAAACCTAGTTTTTTTCATATAGTACCTGGATTCGATCTGTGACGAAGCCGTCATAGATTCGAGATCTTCCCCTTCATACTTTACATCTGCAGCAACTGTGGTACAATCCTTACCATTTCGGCAGTTCTTATTCACACATAACGCACATTTCATTTCGTTCACACCACTAATTTTAGGGATTATGCACTATTGGAAGATCCCCGACTCTCTTCCGGGCATGTTCTGAAAGCCCATCCTTTACATTTTCCCATAGAGATTTTACCCCACTTGAGAACTCACCATCAGAGTACTCAGTAACGGTCTTCTCTTCCATCATTGCCTTTGTTGGAATATCATCATAAGGCAGCTTTCCCACAACCTCAATCCCTTTATCTTTGCAGTAACTCTCAATACGCTGGCTGTTCTCCTCATTGATATCGTACTTATTAATGCAAACAACCGCAGGAATTTTAAAATAACCTGCCACTTCCACCACACGCTCCAAGTCATGAATACCTGACAGCGTTGGCTCTGTAACGACCAGAACCATATCGACACCTGTAATGGATGCGATAACCGAACACCCTGTGCCTGGGGGTCCGTCAATGATGATTATTTCTTTCCCGTATCTTTCTGCAAGCTTCTTGGCATTGTACCTGACAAGTGTCACAAGTTTCCCGCTTGCCTCTTCTCCGATGCCAAGCCTTGCATGTGCCATCGGGCCAAATCTAGTTGTGGAACTGTAGGCTTCACCTGCCTTTCTCTCGACCATCCTGATTGCTCCTTCAGGACATACATATTCACAGACCCCACAACCTTCGCATTCATATGGGTCTATCATAATCTCGCTGGATATGGAATCAAACCTGCAGGCATCCCTGCATATGCCACATTTTATGCAGAGCGATTGGTCGATTTCAGCCACCTTCAAACCCGTAAACTCAAAGGTATCAAGTATCTCGGGCTTCAGGATAAGGTGCATGTCAGCAGCATCCACATCACAGTCAGCGATCACAGCATTTTCAGCGAGCGAGGCAAAAGCCGCCGTAATGGTGGTTTTGCCTGTACCGCCTTTTCCGCTTATGACCGTAAGTTGTTTCATACCTTCACCTCTTCATTTATCACTGACCTGATCATTTCGAACATCTGGACAAAAATCTCCTTCCACTCAGGCATCTTGCTTACGAATGGGATCCCTTCGGAATACAGCCTTGCGATGTTCCTATCATTCGCAATCTTCATCAGGACCGGAATTCCTTCTTCGATACAATATTGTTCCACCTTCTTATCCCCTATATCCGAGCGGTTGATTATCACTCCAAAGGGTATTCTTAGATTTCTTACCACATCGACTGCAAGCTTCAGGTCGTGGAAACCAAATGGTGTGGATTCCGTGACGAGGATGCAGTAGTCCATATCTCCAATGGAGGCTATCACAGGGCATGCGGTTCCAGGAGGTGCATCGATTATTGCTGTCTTTTTAATATCAATATGCTTTTGCAGGGCGTGGATGACTGGAGATGCCATAGGTTCTCCGATGTTCAACAATCCCCTGTAAAATACCAGATTTCCCGCATCTTCCTTATTTTTTTCTATAATCCCTATGCATCTATTCTCTTCGCTAATCGCTCCCTGTGGGCACACAAGAGTACAGCCACCACATCCATGGCAGAGAGCGGGGAAAACCATAATCTTTTTCGGGAGCACAGCGATCGCGTTGTACTGGCAAAACTCAGAACATTTACCACAGAAATCACATTTGTTCTTATCCACCACAGGTACAGCGATGTTCACATTTTCCACCTTTTCGAGATCGAATCCAAAAAATAGGTGACAATTAGGCTCTTCTACATCACAGTCGAACAACTGGACATCTTCAAGTGAAAGTGCCAGGTTGACAGCCACCGTAGTTTTTCCTGTACCACCTTTACCACTTGCGATTGCAATTTTCATATCTAAATTCCTCTATTTTTATTCTGTAGGTTCTGTGATCACATCCAATTCAGGAATGTCGCATACAAGTTGTTCCAAGTCCTGCACAACATCTGGCATTTTCAGAATCTTCACAAAACTGTCGTGAAGCACGTGGAAAGGTCCTCCTCCAATCTCACGTACTATCAAAACATTGGTATTCTTGTTTTTCAGGAATTCCGCAGTTTTTACACCTTTTTTTCTCTCTAGGGAAGCCGAAACGTTTTCCTCTATTTTCCATCTTTTAATTTCATTATTTTTCATTTCAACAAATATGTAGTATGGTGCCCTGCCAAAATGACCGGTTGGTTTCGAATGCAGACCATCTTGAGTCATGACCGGAACCGCAACTTTTACAACCTTCATTTTCATGGGTTTTGCATTGATAACCAGATGTTCCAGATTCTTAACTTCTTTCTTCACTGCTTTTTCGATATCCTTGGACAGCATCTCCACTCTTTTAAGATTAGCTTCACCTTCTATCTCAACCTCAATTTCCCCAAACACGACTAGCCCGGATTTTCGAAGTTTAATATCTTCAATATTGTTCACACCCGGTATATTTGCCACAGTCTGCCTTATACCTTCAACAGAATCTTCATCCATCCATGCATCCATTAGTGTTAGTGCCGAGTCCCTAGCAATCCCGATCCCAAGCCTAAATATCATCAGAGAGATGACCAGCACACCCACACTATCGAGCCATGGTATGCCCACCATTGAACCAACAATGGCAACCACAACAACAAGCGAACTGAACACATCCGTATATGAATGCATGGCATCTGCGATCAGTGCCTGTGAATCGATATGTTTTCCAATCCTTGCTTTGTAGCGGGAGAGTGCGTATATTGTAAACACTGAAAAAATGGCTGTGACAAGTGCAAGACCCTGAAGTTCAACTCCAGAAGGGTTTTTAATAGTTGCCAATGCCTGCCGCGCGAGTTGTAATCCAGAAAGGAGAATCAGTATGGAAACGAAAAGTGCAACAAGGTTCTCTGATTTGTAGTAACCGTACGGGAACTTCTCACCGCTGTGTTTAAGACTAAGTTTGAGCCCTACCCACACTGCAAGTGATGTGAAGATATCCAGTGAAGTGTGAACTCCATCTGCAATTAGGGCAGCACTTCCAGAGTAAAAACCAACGATGACTTTTAGGGCTGCAAGAAATACCAGTACAAAGGTTGAATTCCTTGATGCCTCTGCCCCTATTAGTAAGTTCTCACGTACAGTCATTATGCTTTAATGATGATGTTCTTGGCATGAGGTTGATATTGTTGCTTCCGGAAGTTCTCCAGCTTCCCATGCGGAGATTGCATCTTGGACTGTTCCTTGTGCATTAATAAACACAGATATTCCGAACCCTTCGAAGAGCTGCACAGCCCTACCTCCCAGTCCTGAGCAAAGCATGACATCAATTCCTTCTTTGGACAGTAGTTCAGGTGGGAGCCCAACGCCTCCCGTGTGTTCACTTGTGTTTGGAATCACTTTTACTTCCTTTGTTTCAGTGTCAAAGATCGTATAGGTTGGAACCCTACCAAAATGCTGGCCAACCTCGTCTTTAAGACCACCTTCTCCCATTGAGGGAATGCATACTTTCATTAAATCACCTCTTGATTTTCTTGATATTAAGTTGATTCTACGGTCTACGGCGGCCCATACCTTGACCTCCACCGCCACCCACTCTTCTTCCCATTCCTGCATGTGCGGGTACTGTCGAACCGGCAGTTTCCTGCAGTGCGCCGTTTTTATACTGTTCGATAGCATTGGCAACAGTGCCGTTGGCACCGGTTATAACCTTGATGCCGGCACTCGAGAGGATTGGAAATGCATTTGGGCCAATGCCGCCTGTTAGCAACACTTCAATACCTTTGTTCACCATTATCTGTGCTGCCTGTATACCAGCACCCCCTGACGCGGATGCAGCCGGGTTATCAAATGCTTCGAATTCCATTGTCTCAGAATCTACAATAACAAAATATTGAGCTCTTCCAAAACGTGGGTCTACAGTGCCATCTAAACTCCCAGTAGTAGCAGTTACACATATCTTCATATCGTCAAACTCCTTTATTAATAAATGCCATTTGATCTAGTCATGGCATTTCTAGTTAATTATACACATAAGAGAAGAAATATATAAATATTACCAGAAACTTTTATATATTTACTTTCATATGAGGGTTTATTATGAACTGCCGAGGACGACCAAAATGCCCGAGACATATTGGATATGCACCTCAAGTAACCTATTTTAAACCAACAGGTATTCCCATGTCGCAATTAGAGGTAGTTTCAATTGCCATCGAAGAACTGGAATCTTTAAGACTGGTGGATCTTGAAGGATTGCAGCAGGAAGAGGCTGCATTCCAGATGGGTATTTCAAGAAGGGCATTTTGGGAGGACCTTCAGAGTGCAAGAAGAAAAGTATCTTTTGCGTTGACAACCGGAAGGGCAATAAAGATTAAAGGAAACGTTAACTCAGATCAACCTGATCAAAAACAAGGAGATTACAAATGACAAACGAAGTACATAGTGCAGAAAGCTTACTGAATGCAAAACCTGAAGAACCAAAGATTATTACGAATTTACGGGGTGTCAAGAACAAAATCATGGTGATGAGTGGTAAGGGAGGTGTTGGAAAAAGTACTGTTGCAGCCAATCTTGCAGCTTCCCTTGCTCAGCGAGGGTATAATGTGGGTCTACTAGATGCTGACATTCATGGACCTACCATTCCCAAGATGTTTGGAATCGGGAACTTAAAACCTAAAGTTGAAGAAGCTGGATTGATTCCTGTTAGTGTATCCTCGAACCTCAAGGTGATGTCAATTGGATTCTTTTTAGATGACAAAGATACACCTGTTATCTGGCGTGGACCTGCAAAGATGGGTGCTATCAAGCAGTTTCTGGAGCAAGTATCTTGGGGAAAACTAGATTTCCTTATCATCGACCTGCCGCCAGGGACAGGTGACGAGCCGCTAAGCATCGCACAGTTGATACCTGACTGTGACGGTGCTGTTGTGGTAACTACTCCGCAGGATGTGGCGCTTCTAAGTGTCAGGAAATCCATCAATTTTGTGAACACCGTGAAAATTCCGATTATAGGACTAGTGGAAAATATGAGCGGCATCATCTGTCCTCATTGCAATGAAAAAATAGACGTGTTTGGAAGCGGTGGCGTCTCTAAGGCCGCATCTGACTTTGGTATTCTTGTTCTTGGAACACTACCCATAGAACCCGATATTGCTGCGAAAGGTGACAGTGGAAGCGTATTTTCTGATGCAGAGGGCAAATCGGAATGGCATAAGAATTTCGAGAAAATCGTTGATGTTGTTGCCAAACTGAATGAGTGAGACGTTAACTCAAAAAAAGAATGTGCTAATGTAGCTAAACCTAATAAAATAATACGTGACAAGAGAAATGATTATAATCATAAATTAGTCGAAAAGATGTCTATGATCATAGTTTGATAGTATTTAAAGATTTATTGGACTCTGTAGAAAACATGTCAAAATCAGTATCATCCGGATATTCAGTTACTAATAATAGTTGGAAATATGTTTGAAAATATTATTATCTCGAATAAACATTTGGATATCGAGGATTTCTACAGAGCCGAATATTGGTAACATGATACAAAATTCAGAATTATAAAAGTCAATATTTGATGCGGCTTAAATTATAGTTAAGTACAGAACAAATATTAAAAATAAAATTATGAATTTTCAAATAATAATGACCATACTTTGCGAAAATGAGTGTTAAAATCGTTCCAATGTTATGAAAATAAGTCAAAAACATAAGGTATTTAACTATAATTATTCAAAATACAAAGCTGAAGAGGCTTGTAACGTTTCAAATTGGCTGATTCATGCAACACATCACAAAAATGCAGTTATTATGGTGCTAAAGTCGAAAAATCACTTGTTACAAGGATTATAATTGTCATCATTGTGGATTATTATTAGATAAAGTTCAGAATGCTCCTATAAACATTCTTTATCTTGTCGTAGGAGTTAAATGCCTGCGGAGTTGAATCGTTGGACTTGGCAACGAAATAAGGACGCCACCTGTTTTAAAGGGTGGTAGTTCACATTAAGATTTGAAAGGATAAATGAAAGATTAACTTCGGATAATTAATATGTGTGAAATAATCATTAGTATATTTGTAGAGGTATGAGAATGGACTATAAAGAAATGTCAGATAAACTTGTGAAGCTACTTGACCTTAACGGAAAACCCGTAGCTATATCACTACTGAAACGAAAAGGAGATATTCCCAAGGGCTTAAAGGAAATCACTGAACCCAGAAGATACTGCCAGATGTTACAGGACGCAAGATTCAACGATGTTGTAACCCTTGCAACTAAAGACACTCATGCATGCAAAGGCGGTGCTGCAGCCATCGGTTTGGAGGATTATCCTGAAAATATTAAAAACGGAACGCTGTATTTTGAAAAGTTGAATAAGGAGATTTCACTGGGAGTTGCAAAACGTGTTGTTGACAATATGCCACGACCTGTACCCGGTTCAACAGTTGCAACGGTTGTTGCACCACTGGATAAAACTCCTACAAATCCTGACGTAATCATAGTCATTGGGAATACCCTTGCTATCAGACGGATTGCACAGGCTCACATTTACCGGCATGGTGGGCGAATGACCGCAAACTTTGCTGGCATCCAGTCAACATGTGCAGATTCAACAGGTTCGCCGTACATCACAGGAAATATAAATATCTCCATCGGTTGTGATGGGGCTGCCAAGAATGCGGGTCTTAAGGATGACGAAATGGTTATTGGCATACCTGCAGAAATGCTCGAAGATATCGTAAACATCCTCGCTGAGCGCGCGCCTGGCTGGGATAACTGGATGAGATCATAAAGTTGTTATTATGATGTTTTGTGGATTTGAATCTCTCCACTTAGCATCATTTTTTTATTTTACGAATGAAGGGGCGTAGGGATAGAGAAAGACCGTGTTCTTTAGACATGGGATGACTCTTATTTCTCCTTTTAGTTGATACTAAAAATCAGCAAAATTTTCTTAATAAAATAGTACGATATACTTAATTATGAGTAAGACACACAAGTTTCGTATATATCCTAACAAAATCTAGGAAAAAAAGATGGAGCGGAGCTCGGAGTTATGCAGGCAGGTGTATAACCGGACACTTGCAGAACAAAAGCAAGTTTATGAAGAATCAGGAAAAACGTTATCCAAATACACACTGAACAAACTACTTCCATAATGGGAGAAAGAAAATCCCGAATACAAAGAAGTGTTCTGATTTCATTCACAAATTAAGCCGAGATCTGGTGGGCAACTATTCCTTTATTGCTTTTGAAGATTTGAACATTAAAGGGATGCTCAAAA
>JAFGOO010000204.1 GCA_016926455.1 Methanosarcinaceae archaeon
ATCTCCCATTGCCTCACCGATAAGTTTGTGCAATATCCCATGCCCACAGCCCGGACAATAATGTGTTGCTGTTTGGGCAGACCCACCTTTGCGGGGGTATTCTTGATAAAGCCCTGCAGGTCTACCTATCACTTTTTCTTTCATTTTACGCCTCCCAGACCCACAATTTCCTTAATCTTTCCCATCACCTGATCAAGTGTGATGAGTCTGCCTCCCATACGATTCACAAGTTCAACAGGTCTACATCCCACAGCAAGGCGGATATCATCCCGCATCTGGCCATTACTCATCTCCACGGAAACAAAACTGCATTCCCTGGAATCAGCAATCTGTTTCAGTTCTTTCTCAGGGAACGGGAACAGAGTCTTCGGACGGAAGAGACCGACCTTTATTCCCTCTTTGCGGGCATGATCAACTGCTGAGCGGCATATTCGGCTGCTTATTCCATAGGATACAAGGATTATGGATGCATCATCTGTCCGGTATTCCTCGTAATCAACTTCTTTATTCTTTATTCTTTCATACTTATCCTGTAGCATGATATTAAATTCTTCAAGGAGGTCGAAATCAAGGAAAATAGAAGTTATCAGGTTCTTTCTAGTATCAGCGGTCCCACTAACAGCCCATGAGGTATCAATCTCAGGCGTCACGGCTTTCTCCGGAAACTTAAGGGGTTCCACCATCTGTCCCAGCACCCCGTCAGCAAGAACTACTACCGGGTTACGATACTTAAATGCCAAGTCAAATGCCTTCAAGGTCAAGTCACA
The DNA here is from genome assembly GCA_016926455.1 of Methanosarcinaceae archaeon. Classification (GTDB taxonomy): domain Archaea; phylum Halobacteriota; class Methanosarcinia; order Methanosarcinales; family Methanosarcinaceae; genus JAFGQV01. The sequence goes on from JAFGOO010000204.1 coordinate 768, forward strand.
CATTTCCTGGACTGAATTGGGAGCTAGGACAATGTTCTTGTAGTTGCCATGACCTCCGCCCTTGACGATCTGGTTATAGTCACCCTGCTCTGGACCGATATTTCCCAGCCCAGGACCAGCCCTATCAATGTCAACGATAACACAGGGGAGTTCTGAACCTGCCATGTAGGATATACCCTCCTGCTTCAAACTGATACCCGGACCAGAGGACGCCGTCATGACCCTATGACCTGCTGCTGCACCGCCGTAAACCATGTTTATAGCAGCTTCTTCAGATTCAGCCTGTACGAATTTTCGTCCCAGTTTCGGGAAATAACTAGAAGCATCGTGAAGTATTTCACTTGCCGGAGTGATGGGATATCCAAAATAACAATCGCAACCAGCATATAAAGCACCAATGACAACTGCAGTGTTGCCTTTTATCAATTGTGTAGCCATATTTATCCTTCCTCCATGCCTTTTATGCCTGATTATTTTTAAGTGGGATGTGAACCTCTATTGCCAAAGGTTCAGGACACGTGTAATAGCAATTCGCACAGCCGGTACATCCCTTGCCGGTATATTCAACATAATGGTAACCACGTTCATTCATTCCTTCGCTCATCTTGAGAACATTCTTTGGACAGGCGATGATACAACGTTCGCAAGCCTTGCATTCGAGAATATTTATCACTGGATAAGGTTGCATATTTTCTTTACTCGCTGACATGATACAAACTTCTCTTTTTTATTTGGTTTCTATGAATCAATGGTTCAGCAATGTTAATTATAACAGTGCATTCCAGATGCAGTTTCAGGTGTTTTCGTGAACTATCACCCTATAAATAGGCTGGGTTCTCCACAGGCTTTAAATTTTCCCTAACGCGTTCCATTCTTAACTCAGTAGGCTTTACAGATACTGATATAGAATGGTATTCGTTACAAGACCTAAAGAGTAACAATGTTATATGTAGTTTGATGTGATATATATCTTAATACAGATATTTGACTCAATTCATCTATAGTTTGAAAACGGTAGTCTTCTTACTCCAAAGGTGATAAAGCATGGTTTGATGATATCCATGTTACCACATATTGACCGCTTGCTTTTAATTTTAATGTTTTCAGAAGCGTGAAGCTACTGGAACAAGCCGTAGATTGTCCCGGATGAAACAAAACGCCGTCTTAAACAAATTTGGGAATCATTTATCTTTGATATAAATACTGGCTTATAATATTGCCATTCTGTTTTTATTACTTATGGTCGTATTTCTGATAAATTATAGATTTATGGGCACCTAGATTAATCTTTGATGTTCTTCTCATCTCTACCACGAATTTCCACACGCCTAATCTTACCGCTGATAGTTTTGGGCAGTTCGTTTACAAACTCAATTATGCGTGGATATTTATACGGTGCTGTGACCTTTTTCACATGGTTCTGAAGCTCTTTCTTAAGATCGTCGCTGGGTGAATATTTCTTTGTTAGAACAATGGTTGCCTTTACAACCTGTCCACGAATAGGATCCGGGACACCGGTGATAGCGCATTCAAGAACTGCAGGGTGTTCAATCAATGCACTTTCAACTTCGAAAGGACCAACCCTGTATCCAGAGCTCTTGATGATGTCATCCGAACGTCCAACGAACCAATAATAGCCATCCTCGTCCATCCATGAAATATCACCGGTATGATAATAGCCATCATACCATACCGAATTTGTCAGTTTAGGGTCTGACCGATATCCTACAAACATACCTACTGGAGTGGTGGTTTTTGTATTAATCACAATCTCACCCTCTTCACCAGGTTCACATAGGTTGCCATCACCGTCGATCAGTTCGATCTGGTATACTGGAGAGGGTCTACCCATAGAACCGGGTTTTGGTTCCATCCACGGGTATGTCGCAACAGTAACAACCGATTCTGTCTGCCCGAAACCTTCCATCAGCTTCAAGCCCGTTTGCTTGAGGAACTGTTCATAGACCTCCGGGTTAAGGGGTTCTCCAGCAACCACACAATACTTGACTCCACTAAAGTCATACTTGCTCAGATCTTCATTTATAAGGAAATTATAAATGGTCGGGGGTGCACAGAAAGTTGTGACCCCGTATTTAATCGTATTACCTAACAGGTTCTCGGCATTGAACCTGTCATAATTATAGACAAAAACAGCGCTGCCACCAATCCACTGACCATATATCTTTCCCCAGACAGACTTTGCCCAGCCAGTGTCTGCAACGGTGAAATGAAGTCCGTCGTCCATAACATTCTGCCAAAAACATGCTGTGATTATATGTCCCAGTGGATAGGTAAAATCATGCTGGACCATTTTAGGGAGACCTGTTGTTCCTGAGGTGAAATACAGCAGAGATATGTCATCGTTCTGTGTGGCATCACTACCAGTGGGTCGTTCAAATTCATGAGATGCATTCTCCAGCTTTTCTGAAAAGTCGATCCAGCCCTCTCTTTTCGTCCCGATCAGTGCTTTTATCTTTAAGATTCCCTTATCATCATCTTTTTGGGCAGCATCAATATGGCCAAGCAACCCCTCTTCCGGAGCACTCAGAATCATTTTGATGTTCGAGCGTTCGATTCTGTATATTATATCCTTGTTGGTAAGCATATTTGTTGCAGGAATGGCAATGGCTCCGATCTTGTGGAGAGCAAGAAGACAGAACCAGAACTCATAGTGCTTTTTAAGGGTAAGCATGATACTATCGCCCTTCCTTATCCCGAGATCCCAGAAAACGTTGGCTGCTTTATCGCTATAATATTTTAAATCTTTAAAATTGAATATTGCTTCGCCACCCTCATCGTCACACCAGACAATGGCTCTTTTTTCTGGTTGTTCGGCTGCATAGACATCAACGACGTCATAGGCGAAATTAAAGTTTGAAGGTACGATTATCTTAAAATTTTCCTTGAAATCCTCATAGGATTCAAATTCTGATCGTGATACAAATTTATTTAGTAGGGATACCATTTATATTTCCTCCTTTGAAAACTCTATTCTTATAATACTACAGCTAGGAATGTGGCAGGCTTGTTGCCAAGTGCTTGCATAGCATGCTCATAGCTAGAATCAAAGAATATTGAGTCTCCTTCTTCCAAAATTATTTCGTGGTTATGGATATACAGCTTTAATCTGCCTTCCAAAAGATAATCGAATTCCTGGCCAGGGTGAGAATTTGTAGATAACTCCGAGCCTTCAGGCTTGGGGTTCACTGTTACCATGAAAGGTTCCGCTTTCTTATGAATGAAATTCGCCGCAAGACTCTGGTATTTATATTGTTTCCTTCTCTCTACACTAACCCCCTTTTCCTTACGTGTGACCGTAAATATGTGCATCTTCGGCTCTTCACCTGTTAGTAAGATTGCCATGTCAACACCTAATTTGTGTGCAATTTCAAAGAGAACGCTGGCCGGTATATCCTCATTACCGCTCTCATATTTCTGATACTTCTCAATTGGAATGTTGAGAAACTCAGCCATTTGATCAACCGTCATATCGGACAGTTCACGCAATTCACTGATACGTGTTGCGATTTCCTTGATTTTCTCCTGCATGATTAATCCCTTACCTCTCTATTAAATAATAAATATCGACACAAAAGTAGCGATGCCTCTAAAAAAACCATGAAATAAACTATATTTATATGTTACCATTTTTAGTTCGGGCTTTTTATGATTTTTCAAGAGTGAACTACTCCCCGCTTACGCATGGAGCTTCTTGCTTCATTCTTTGAACCATCGTTCACAAGTCCACAAGCCCTTCCCCTCGTTC
>JAFGOO010000205.1 GCA_016926455.1 Methanosarcinaceae archaeon
AACGAGGGGAAGGGCTTGTGGACTTGTGAACGATGGTTCAAAGAATGAAGCAAGAAGCTCCATGCGTAAGCGTGGAGTAGTTCACTCTGTGGATTAGTCTATTCTACAATACAAGTCGATTAATATAATATAAATTATAAATATTAATAAAACGCATAAACTTATGTATGTATGCATGTATGTATGTATTTCGAAAGCTTACAAATATAAAATGAGATTGTCTTGATTGTAATGCAAAACATGATAGTGATATCAATGCCTGTATTAATATCAAGAACTTTGCTTTAGATAAGCAGACCTTAATTGCTATTTGACACCTTCGGAAAGAAGGGATGAGCCTGTGGATTTGTGAGCAATGGTTCAAAGAATGAAACAGGAAGCCACCATATTTATAGGCTGTTAGTTCTACCAATGACGTATGAATATTGTATTCATTGATACCTGCGAAAATTCAGAAGTATCTTCAACACACGATGCTTTTATATTAAACATTGATATTAAATCTCTCTGGGCGTTTAAAAAGAGCAATTACAATGAAAAAAATTAATCCTATGCAAGAATCGCAGGGAATAAGCCAGGAACTATATATACTTTCATTATCACGTTTCTTTGAAGATGTGGGCACTGGGATGCTGATAACGCTCATCCCCCTCTACATCGTCGATCTTAACTCATTGTTTCTACCAGAAATGCCGCTTATGCTCAAAGCCGGTATAGTGATGACGGTTTTTGGACTTTTCAATGCGATTTCACAGCCAATCATGGGCAGGCTGTCGGATAAGATCGATCGCAGAAAACCGTTTATAATCTTTGGGCTGGTGGGCTATACCATCTTTTCTTTCATGTACGCCCACGTCACGAACTACGAGCAGCTGCTCTTATTGAGGATCCTTCAGGGTATTACTGTCGGGGCAACGATACCTGCGATAATTGCAATGGTAATACACCTGTCTACACCATCAACAAGGGGCAAAGCCGTTGGCATCTATACAACCATCCGTGGAGCAGGTTTTGGTACAGGACCAATTGTTGGAGGTGCAATTGCGACATATTATGGTTTTAATACTGGTTTTTATGCCTGTGCAGTTCTTGGTCTTGTAAGCTTTGTACTTGTCAACCTTCTTGTTAAGGAAACCCACAACAACAACATTGAAAAAGAACAGGATGTGAATGCAAGGGACGGTTACGGTTCGATCCTTATTTTAGCAGGTGCCATGTTCATGATGATGGTAGGTATCATGATGATCGTTGCACTCCTTCCAGAATATGAGGTGCGTCTTCAGGCATCTGAATTTTCATTAGGAATTGCACTATCTGCATATATGATTGCACGTTTGATATTCCAAGCACCAATGGGTTCCCTATCCGATAACATAGGCAGGAAAAAGTTGATTGTAGGAGGCTTGCTACTGAGCGCTCCTCTAGTTATTGGTACCGGCTATGTGACTACTATCAACCAACTGATAATGCTTCGTGCAATGCAGGGATTTACTATCGCTGCCATCGATACACCTGTAATTGCACTGGCTGGTGACCTTTCAGGAGAGGGCGAGATTGGTTCAAAACTCAGCATGATTACCACCGCTTATGCAGCAGGCATGGCTGTGGGTCCCATCTTTGGCGGGCTTTTGGCAGGATATATGACCTTTGAGACACCGTTTTTCGTCTGTGCGGCACTGATGTTCATTGCAGGTGCTATCGTGTGGAAAAAAGTAAGTGAACCTCAGCAGCACATCGATATCCAGCGTCTTGAGCATAGTGAGATAATATGATCAAAGAATGTAGCATCTATTGCAAGTATACTCATTTTTTCAGCATCTACGGAACATCTTCAATATATTGCTTTGTTGCCGTTAAATTTACCTATCTGAATCTATTTCCCACGGATACCAGACCATACGTAAATATATAACTCACATCCCGTTAATGTCATATACAGAAAAGGTGGTTATCCAGACCATACTTCAAATCATAAAATCATCAAGGTGATCAAATGGGAAAGACAATTGCAGAAAAAATAATCGGGGAACATGCAGGAAAAGAAGTATCTGCAGGAGATATCGTTATCGCGAATGTGGATGTTACAGCAGTTCAGGACGGAACTGGACCACTGGCAGTCCAGCAACTTGAGAAGATCAATCTTATCCAGGCAAATAACCCGGAGCGTACGGTACTATTTATCGATCATGCAGCCCCAAGCCCTAACAAGGACTTGTCAAATGCACATAATATCCTGCGCAATTTTTCAAAAAAAACAGGAGTGATACTTTCCGAAATCGGGGAGGGTGTGTGCCACCAGCGACTGGTTGAGACCTATGTGAACCCCGGCGACATCCTGATTGGTGCGGATTCCCATACCTGCACATCCGGTGCCCTTGGTGCCTTTTCAACAGGAATGGGGTCAACAGATGTGGCAATAGGTATCGCGCTTGGCAAGACATGGCTTCGTGTCCCTGAGACCTTCAAGATAAACGTCGCAGGCAAATTCAAAAAAGGCGTCTACGCAAAAGACCTGATACTCTATGTCATAGGTGAGATAGGTGCCGATGGTGCCACCTACAAGGCACTGGAGTTCACAGGCGAGACCATTAGGAACATGACAATGTCAGAACGTTTCACCCTTTCAAACATGGCTGTGGAGGCAGGAGCTAAGACGGGTCTAATTGAATCCGATGAGACCACAAAAGCGTATCTCGAAGAAAAAGGACGTGTAGACAAATTTAGAACCATCTGTGCAGATGAGGACGCAGTCTACGAAAGAGTAATTAATATCGACGCATCAAAACTCGAACCCATGATCTCCTCACCGCACACTGTTGATAACACAAATACAGCTAAGGAACTTGCTGGCACAAAAGTGGATCAGGTATTCATTGGAACCTGCACTAATGGGCGGCTTGACGACCTCGGGATAGCTGCTGATATACTCAAAGGCAAGCACAGGCACCCTGACACCCGTCTCATCGTAACACCTGCTTCGAGGGACGTCTATCTTCAGGCACTGGAAGCAGGTTATATAGAGACATTCGTCAAAGCAGGTGCAGCGGTGATGGCACCGGGTTGCGGTGCATGTGTTGGTGTACATCAGGGAATACTGGCAGATGGTGAGGTATGCCTAGCAACACAGAACCGTAACTTCAAAGGCAGAATGGGAAACACAGAAGGATACATATATCTATCATCCCCGGCAACAGCGGCAGCTTCTGCAATTGCCGGTGAGATCGTTGACCCAAGAGAGGTGCTTTAAAATGGAAGCAAAATTAAAGGGCAAAGCATGGAAATTCGGGAACGATATCAGCACAGATCTCATCGCTCCCGGACGGCTGTTTCACCTGAGGACAAAACTACCAGAGCTCGCAAAGCATGTTCTGGAAGATGCGGATCCGGAATTCCCGTCAAAAGTGCAGAAGGGTGATTTTGTTGTAGCTGGCAGCAACTTCGGGCTTGGCTCAAGTAGAGAGCATGCACCTACAATCATCAAACTTGCAGGCGTGAATGCTGTTCTTGCGAAATCTTTTGCTCGAATATTCTATAGGAACGGGATTAATGTCGGACTTCCCCTATTGATCTGCGATACTGACAGGATTGACGAGGGCGATGAACTAGAAGTAGACATGTCAGCCGGAATAGTAAAAGACTTGACAAAAGGAATAGAGATAATATTCTCACCAATTCCTGATGTAATGATAAAAATTCTCAATGACGGCGGACTTGTTGACCATATCGCCAAGTACGGTGATTTCAAGCTGGATTAAACCCAAGACTGAAATATGAGGGTTAAATTTAATTATTTCTTTCGTTTTAATATTATATAACCGAATTAGAATAAATGCGAGATGGTAATATCGTAAAATCGATCCAGCGAACGAACCAGAAAAATAAAAGGGAACATAATACGGATTTAGTCGAATCAACGGCAGAGCTTGTTGTTATTAAGCCCATTGGTTATCCTTTGACCAGCATACTTGACGATGACCCAATGATTGAAGACCATGATGTGTTCGAATTTTACGCCCGAGAACAGTGGAACGGTTATGTTGCACGAGAGGGCGATTATTTATTTGATCGCAGGATGTATCCTGATTTTGCTTACAAGATACTTGATGTTGAACCGCCTGAATCGATAATTGGGCTATGTACATCTATTATCGTAAGTAACGATGATAAGGGTGTACCAGCCATCGAATTCAAAAGCGATGTTACCTTTGAAGATGTCATCGGGCAGAATAGTGCTAGGCAAAAATGCAGGTTGATCGAGCGGTTTTTAGAGAACCCCGACAAGTTCGGCAAATGGGCTCCAAGGAACGTGTTGTTCTACGGTCCATCAGGTACTGGTAAAACCATGCTTTCGAAGGCTCTGGCAAACAAGACACATGTTCCCATACTGCCTATTAAAGCAACTCAGTTAATAGGAGAGTTTGTGGGCGAAGGGGCACGGCAGATACATCAATTATATGATCGAGCAGAGGAAATGCAGCCGTGTATCATTTTTATCGATGAACTGGATGCAATCGCATTGGATCGAAGATATCAGGAACTGCGTGGTGACGTAGCTGAGATTGTAAATGCATTGCTAACGGAAATGGACGGTATCGTGGAGCGTGATGGTGTGTGTATGGTCGGTGCCACGAACAGGGTTGATTCACTGGATCCTTCTGTACGCAGCAGATTTGAAGAGGAGATCGAATTCGTCCTGCCCGACGAGGAAGAGCGTTTGACCATTCTCCAGAAGAATATAAATACATTTCCGATCCCTGCAAGGGATGTGGATCTATCCAAACTTTCAAAAATAACGGCTGGATTCTCGGGCAGGGATCTAGTTGAAAAAGTACTTAAAACTTCACTACATCAGGCAATCATGGACGATAAGGACGAAATCACAGGAAAATATTTCGAAAATACTATCTTGAAATTAAAGAAAGATGACAATTCTTATGTGGTAAATCGGATGTACATATAAATAAAAATAAAAAGGTGATAAGATGGGTGAACTTAAAGAATCCGACCGTTTCGAGTGTAAAGTAATAAACGTGATTAATAATCTTGCATGGAAAGGGGTTACAGTAGAGGAACTGAAATCTGAGGGGCGTGTATATTTTGCAAGGGTCATAGCAGAAAACTCTGATATTAAACCCGGGGACACATTGTACATCGGTGCAAAGCAAATTACATATGATCTCGAAGATAAAAAAATGGAAGTGACCCTTTACGATGCAGATGATAATAAGCTGGATTGGACGCTGCTATAAACAATAATCATTCTTATCTTTATTAATCCTTGAAGGGTATTTCGATTTCCATCAGGTCATATGCAACAGTGACATGTTCAAATACCTTTTTTGCATCTTTTAGGATTGGTGAGACATCGTCTGAATATCTTGAACTGATATGAGTCAATATCAGGCGATATACACCCGCTTCTTTTGCAATAGTGGCAGCTTCACCGGCAGTTGAATGCATAGATTCCATGGCCCAGTCTGCTTTCTCATCGGCAAGTGTACCGTCATGTATCAACAGATCTGCGCCAAAGCTTGCATTTAACACCGCTTCACATGGTCGTGTGTCGCCAGTGTAGACAATCCTCCTTCCAGGACGCGGTTCACCTACCACATCTTCTGAACGAATTGTTTTGCCTTTAATATTCACTGCCTCTCCACTATGTAGTTTTGAAAATAAGGGTCCTTGTGGCACACCTAGTTCAATAGCTTTTTCCCTGTTAAACCTGCCCAGACGTTCATCCTCAACAAGCGCATAACCAATACTTGCTATGCTGTGTTCTGTTTTCAGTACATGTATCGAATAACCATTGCGTTTTATAACGACCCCGGGTTTTAACTGGACTGCTTTTACATCGTATCTCAGTTTATAGTATCCAAGGGCACTCAGGAGTCGTGTAAATTCTTCTACCCAGTGGGGTCCGTAGATGGTAAGTGGTTCGGTACGTCCTTGGAAAGACATTGTTTGGATAAGTCCAGGGATACCGAGCATGTGGTCAGCATGGAAATGTGTGATGAAGATAGAAGACAGTCCCATCATTCCGGTCTTTGCCCGCATCATCTGTTGCTGTGCTCCTTCACCACAGTCAAAAAGCATAAGTTCACCTTCCCTGTTGACCAATATACTTGATGGATTGCGATTCGAAGTTGGCAGTGAGCCGCCGGTTCCAAGAAATGTTACACGTAGCATAGATAATTAATTATTGTAACAATTATTTATTAATTACTAGTATTAGTGAACTACTCCCCGCTTACGCATGAAGCTTCTTGCTTCATTCTTTGAACCGTTGTTCACAAGTCCACAAGCCCTTCCCCTCGTTC
>JAFGOO010000206.1 GCA_016926455.1 Methanosarcinaceae archaeon
AAAATAGAGAACATATTAATTGTATTGGGATATTAAGCCTCTCATCCCCCATCTTAAGAAAGGGGACTTCTCGGCTTAAAAGTTAAAAATATATGTCGTTCATCTGTACGTTCCTTGCACATTTACATTTGATAGATGTTAGAAAAATCAGGGATTACACAGTTTCACGAAAAAGTCCAATCGAACTCCAATTACGATAATTGGGGTCTAGGGGTACGCTTCATTCCATGACTTTAGTCGTGGGAGTAATCAGTAGGACCATCTCAGGTATTTCAGGTTAAGGGGATTTTATGTCACCTCATATCTCTATCTAATCGTCATCGATCCCAGAATATATTTCAGAGTCATCAGCCTCAACACGCAAATATACAGCATTTTTTGCTGTTCCCTGATACTTCGTTAAAAAAATATTAAATAACTTAAATGGATTTAGCTACTTCTTTCCGCCCCATTTCCCAATCATTACAATCGCAAGAACGCAAATCAGTGTTACAACGACAGCGGTGATCACAAAATAACTCCACTGACCCCAAGTTCCACCTGTTGAAGTTAAAGATATCCCACCTGTGGCAAAAGCTGAAAGTAAAACCTGCGTCCAAATCATACCTATAACGATACCAAATGCTGCACCTAAGGATGTTGCAATAGTTTTCCTGATTTCATTAACACTTACATCAGCCTTATAACCCACCTCAGTTATAATGTGTAGTTTACCATTAATAAATAAATCTATTTGTATATTACATATAGTTCACTGGCTCTAAATGTATTTGTAAATCCTATTACACCAATAAGTTTAAAATACTGGATTGCATTACCAAGAAGATGAAAATGCTTGCTGAAGCTTGTATTTTCTAAGCATATAATTAAGTTATATGCAATAATAAATTGGGCGTGTGGCCTAGCCTGGATATGGCGGCAGCCTCCTAAGCTGCAAGTCAAGGGTTCAAATCCCTTCACGCTCGCCAATTAAACTCGCATAATAAAAAAAATCTCCCTTAAGGGAAGGAAAATCAAGGATTTGTTAAGAAAAGCCACGGTAGCAGATGTTGAAGCAATGAAACATCTGATCAATGCATATGCAAAACAGGAACTCATGCTTGCTCGATCACTATCTGAACTTTACGATTGCATCCGTAATTTTTTTGTTTATGAAGATAACGATAATATAATAGGTTGCTGTGGACTGCAAGTGGTCTGGGAAGATTGTGCTGAAATTCTATCAATTGCCGTAAGACCTGAATGCACCAAACGCGGTATAGGCTCAAAACTTTTGTCTGCATGCCTTGAGGAGGGGTACGCTCTCGGTGTGAAAAAAGTATTTACACTTACCTATGTTCCTGAATTTTTTGAGAAAAACGGATTTGTGCAGATAGATAAATCCGTTCTTCCACATAAGATATGGAGTGGATGTGTTAAATGCCCGAAGTTTCCTGAATGTGATGAAATCTCACTTGTGAAAACTTTAAAGTAGATGCAATACCAAGGATATTGTAGATACTCAGGGGGTGTAGAATAATCAGACCATTGATATTTGGCAATGGGAGATTTCTTTTATGTGAGGACGAGAGAGGGGTGATTCGGGATATTTACTATCCGCATGTTGGTATTGAGAATCACGGTAACTCCATACGTGCCGGGTTATGTGACCTAGATTACCAGCGATGTACTTGGTTCGATACATGGGAAATCCAACAAAAATACAAATCAGATTTCACTGAGGCGTTTAGGAAGGGAATGTTTTTTGATGAGATGAGCGGAGAATCCGATGCTTCCAGAAAAAGAATGAGCTCAAATATCGGAGAAACGATATTCGAAAATCCAGAACTTAAAGTTAGGGTAACTATCTGGGATACAGCCCATCCGTCTCGTGATTTTTTTAACAGAGTATTTGAGGTTAAGAATATTTCAGACAATCCCAGAAGATTCAGACTATTTTCAAACCAGAACTACAAAATATTGGGAAATAAGATTGGAGAGACAGCTGTAGTCGACGGGGATTTTTTAATTCATTACAAGGATGATCGTTATTTCCTGCATTCCAGCCGCCCTAGCTTTGAGCAGTTTGCAGTGGGGACTGCTGACTGGAAGGGACTCGAAGGCACATGGAGGGACATGGAAGAGGACGGTGCTTTGAGCGGCAATGTTGTTGCCCACGGGTCTGTGGATTCGACAATTGGATGGACACTACCTTTGCTCTGGTCTGGTGATTCTGCCCGGATAAGTTACTGGCTCGCCTTTGGAAAATCATACCACACTGTAAAAAATGCCTATAAATGGCTGCAAAAATCAAGTACCACTACTATCTACCAAAACGCATTCAATTTCTGGAATTCCTGGATACGGCATACATCCGTGCTTCCGGAATATAAACAGATAGGCGATCTGCCTGAAAATGTAAGGTATATTTTCTACCGCAGTCTTCTTACAATTGTTTCCCAGATGGACATAACAGGTTCCGTGATAGCGTCCTGTGATTCTGACATTAAGCAGTTTGGAGCGGACTTGTATACATACTGCTGGCCAAGGGATGCGGCATGGGCCGTTATTGCACTTGACCGGGCAAAATATCATGGTTTAAGTACAGATGTACTTGAGTTTTTCTCGAAAATTATCTCAAAAAAGGGGTATTTCCTGCACAAATACACTCCAAGGGGAAACCTCGGAAGCACATGGCACCCCATACCAATGATTCAGCTCGATGAAACAGGTCTGCCGCTCTATGCTATATACCATCACTGGCAAGAGTCAAAGAATATCTGGCCAGTGGCAAGATATTTTGAATCATTGATCGTACCTGCTGCGAACTACCTTGTAAATTCTCTGGATAGGCTCACAATTCTTCCTTCAGCAAGTTTTGATCTGTGGGAAGAACGAAAAGGCGTTCAGACCTATACTGCCTGCACTATCTATGCAGGTCTGCATGGGGCGTCCGAACTTGCTCACCTGCTAGGAAATGATGCTGAATTTAAGTACTGGGCAGAAGCTGCTGGGATGTCAAAGGACGTGATTCCAAGGTATTTCTATGACAAAGAACTTAAACGCTTCAAACGATCTGTTGACGATTCAACAATTGATGCCTCTGTGTTCGCAGTGTGGTATTTTGGTGTGCTGCCACCGGATGACAGCCGGGTCAGTCGTACGATGAAATCCATAGAAAAAGAACTGACGCGCCCCAGCGGTGGAGTTTCACGCTATACCAATGATTCCTATTACGGTTATATGAACAGTTGGATAATCTGTACACTCTGGCTTGCCCAGTGGCATATCGCAGTGGGAAATCTAACCCGTGCAATGGAACTAATTGAGTGGTGTGCAGATCATGCTCATCCAACTGGTCTTATGCCCGAACAGGTGGATGATGACGGAAAAATAAGGTCGGTTTTGCCGCTTGTATGGTCACACAGCACTTATGTTTTGGCTGTGCTAGAGTACCTAAAGGCTGTCGCAAAACAGGTGGATAGCGAAAGTCAATAGTAAACCTTTTTTTCAAAATGAAGAATACAACCTTCCTTTTTTACTGCCGAAAAGTTGTTTTTAATATACATGTTAATTGAATCCTTTAATTCCACATTCGTTTTGAGCACGATCGTCGAATAATTATCCTGTGCATATTCAAGAGCTTTCAAAAACAGCTCTTTTCCAAATCCTCTGCCCCTGAATTCCCTTTTAAGGTAGATTCGTTTTATCTCACATTTGCTGTCATCTATTTTCTTTACAGCACTTGTTCCTATTATATATCCATCCATGATCCCTACGTAAAATTTCCCACCGTTCTTGAGGTAATACTTCTCAATATCATCGAGATCAAAATCCTTCACAGAGTCGTATTCAAAACCCTCGCCTTTCAGTACTCCAATAACCAGTTCTTTGACTTCCTTGGCATGGGAACAGGAAAAAGTCTTGATGATCATGGAATGTAATCCCCGGTATTTTCTAGAAAGTCCAGTACAATGGTTTGGAGGATATTCGCACCAGTTATTAATATGTCTTCATCTATATCGAATTTGTTTGAATGGTTACGCTCCACAATCCCTTTCTGGATATTCTCGGTTCCCAGCGAAAGATAGATTCCCGGTAGTTTTTCCAGATAAAAAGCAAAATCTTCTGCCCCAAAGATCGGCTTAGTATTCCCATCGATATCATTAAACTTGTTTTTCAAGAGATTATATACAGTCTTTGTAAATACTTCGTCGTTCATGAGTACCGGATAGCCGTGAAATATGTCAAGTTTGTATGTCGGAATGTATTCATAGCCATCTTTTGCATACTTTTTCATCAGAGAATCGAGAGTCTGCTTAATTATATCATCGATAGTCATTGTTTCATGGTCATCGAATGTGCGGTAACTCCCGAGCATATAGATCTCGTCCGGTGTCCGGTTAAACTGTGCACCTCCTTCGATCTTGCCAATACCTAGAACATATTTTGTTGAATCTATGCGGTTTCTAACATTCTTATTGACGGCATCAATAAATTCCGATGCAATAAGTATGGGATCGATACAGTCCCATGGCCTAGAATGATGCCCACCTTTCCCAAGGATTTTAATACTGAACAAGTTTGAGCTCGCCATGAACCTCCCGGGTGTGAATGCGATCTTTCCAGCAGCTATATCTCCAAATACGTGCAGCCCAACTATTGCATCCACCCCATTAAGCCCCCCTTCTTCAATCACCCTTAAAGCACCCCCAGGCGGCTGTTCTTCTGCTGGCTGGAAAATCAGCCTAACGCTACCGGAAAGTGTTTCGCGCTTTTCCTGCAGGAGCCTTGCGGCACCAAGGACAATAGCAATGTGCCCGTCATGACCGCAGGCATGCATGATACCCCTGTTTTGGGATATATAGTCCTTATTGAGTTCAGTGGGCGCTTCTTGTACCTCAAGTGCATCCATGTCCGAACGAAGGGCTATGCAGGGTGACGGTGCCGACCCCTGGATCGTGGCGATAACTCCGGTATTGGCAATTTTTTCAGATTCGATACCCAGTTCTTGGAGGATATTCATTATCTTCTGCTGCGTTTTGAATTCTCTGAAACTCAGTTCCGGCTCCCTATGGAATTCACGCCGTATCCAGGTTATCCAGTTTTCGATGGGTAACAAAGTATGTCCTCACTGTGGTTTATATGTGAACTATTCCACGCTTACGCATGTAGCTTCTTGCTTCATTCTTTGAACCATCGTTCACAAGTCCACAAGCCCTTCCCCTCGTTCCGAAGGTGTC
>JAFGOO010000207.1 GCA_016926455.1 Methanosarcinaceae archaeon
ACGGTATTTGTAGGCTTTAAGCATTAGTAGACATTATATTGAAACAACATATATATTTTTGTATAAAATAGAGAACATACTAATGTTTTGTTGGGATATTAAGCCTCTCATCCCCCATCTTACGAAAGGGGACTTCTCGGCTTAAAAATTAAATTTTAGAAACGGGACAACAACAGATTTTGAGTACTCTGGTGTAATTTTTGCGCCATGTGAGAACGCCGAGTCAGATATGATAATCTCAGTAGCATGACACCAACAAAGTGATCGTTAAGCCGAATAATTTTGTTGTTATTGAGGCGTATGATGAAGGAACTGCAATTTGTTTTATGCAAAAATTAAATAAGAACCTATTTAATTTAAACCCCTGTATTCGTGATTATTTATAGGTGAATTGAATTGATAGTTAAATTAATTGAAGATAAAATTCAAGGCGGTAAAGAAGCTATAAATGAAATATACAATATGGGATACTACGGCCGTCCCAAGGGAAATACTCTAGAGTTAACGCTTGTTGAAGCTGCATATCTGCTGTATCGCAAGAAAATTGATATTGAACTTGATAAACATATACTTGAGTTTGCCGATTTTATTAAAATTGCATCGAGGCGCCAGCCGTATTTTGAACTTAAGTATATTGTTTATAAAGACTTGCGGGAAAGGGGGTTTTATGTCCAGCCGAGTGTCGTTGATTTCAGGGTTTATCCCCGGGGTGGACATCCCGGCAAGACCCCTGCAAAAAGTTTTGTGTATGTCAGATCAGAACGCATACCAATGCCTCTTCGGGATTTGATAAAACCACTGAATTCCACCTCAAATGTCCGTAAACAGATGATTCTTGCAATCGTCGATGAAGAAAGTGATATTACATTCTACGAGATTAAAAAAGTCGAACCTAAGGGCAATATGGAAATGTTATATCCACATATCACTACCGACGCTACGATTCTGCATGACCGTGTAATCGTCTGGGAAAGCAGTTCTTCAAACACACTGTACGAACAGGGATTTTATGGGAAACTTCTTGATTTGGAACACCTCCAGTTGTCGCTCGTGGAGTCTGCATATCTACTTGAAAACAATATCATTAAAGTCCATGACCGCGAAACCGGAGATCTCCTAAATTTTGAGGAGTTTTCAAAAAGGGCATCTGAAATCGAACCCGAATTCGTAGGTAAATACAAAGTATATGAAGATCTAAGAAATCGCCATCTTGTCCCAAAAACCGGTTTTAAGTTCGGCACTCATTTTAGGGTATACAGTCAGGCCAGACCACCTAAAAAAATCCCTCATTCTGAGAATCTAGTTCATACAATACCACAAGACTACGAATTCGCTCTACCGGTAATGTCAAGAGCGGTCCGGCTGGCGAACAGTGTAAGGAAACGCATGCTTTTTGCAGTGCAGAGTGAGAAAACAGTCGAGTATATCGACATTGGCAGAATAAAGATGTGAATATGATGAACTACCAACCTATAAACAGAGTGGTTTCCTGTTTCATTCTTTGAATCATTGTTCATAAATCCACAGGCTCACCCCTCGTTCCGAAGTTGTCAGATACCAATTAAGTTCTGCTTATCTAAAGCAAACTTCTTGATATTAATAGCGACATTGATATCCCTGTCATTGTTTTGTATTACAATCAGGACAATCACATTCTCTAATCTAGTTAGATTATTTAATGTAAATCTTGATACTGATTTACCGTCTTGTTCTAAGAATTGAGTTTATTTGCTAAATCCCAATTATAAACCTACATGAGCCTAAATGTTGAAAGAACGCCTCATCCTACTCTTTTGTTGGATATATTCTATATTTGTAAGCTTTCAACATACATACATTTATATATATTAACATTAATTATAATTTAAGTTAAATTAGAGTAATAGACTTGTATTGTAGAATAGGCGTAATTCGTCCACCGTTTAAAAA
Source organism: Methanosarcinaceae archaeon (assembly GCA_016926455.1). Classification (GTDB taxonomy): domain Archaea; phylum Halobacteriota; class Methanosarcinia; order Methanosarcinales; family Methanosarcinaceae; genus JAFGQV01. Next base: position 1,930 of record JAFGOO010000207.1, read on the forward strand.
CAGTGGTCTTCTTACTCAAAAGTGATAATTTGTGGAATATTATAGCAGTTGACATATCAGGTCGACACCCAATAAATGACAGGTATTATATTGTCTGTGCGGCTGTTGCTGTTACTGTTTCTGCTGACAATATCGAGAAGATCAAACAGATCAAGATCAAGCCTTTTAGGTGTGGGTCTGCACCAGAGGTCACAGACATCGTCCAGATTATTGAATATACGGTAAAAGAGATCGAATTTGAAGGGACGATAATTACAGAGCAGGGGGACTTGTTCAATAAGCCTGAACGAATTGCAGCAAGTATGTTCTCATGCGACTTCAAGTATCAGGAATCACTTGGCGAGCGGCGAGCAATTGAAATTGCACACCACGTTTCGTTTAGCGCAAGAAATGCCTTGATAAAAGAAGGGATAGCATAATCAAGTGACATTTACCTTTTTGAAACCAACTTTTGCTAAAAAGTTCCAAATTTCTGGTGGAATTTGTTTTCTTAGCAAATAACCTAAATATATGTTGTCTCTCTATGGGAGAGGCAAGTTATAAAATATCATTTACGTCCTTGAATCCAATTGAATTTTAAAATGTGATCCTATGACATTCAAAATTGTTGAAAAATACGAAATGGTGCCAACAATACATCTGATGAAAATTAATGCACCTGATGTGGCAAAAGCAGCAAAACCCGGTCAGTTCATCATACTTAGAATAGATGAAACTGGCGAGCGTATTCCACTTACAATTGCTGATTATGATGCAAAGGATGGTTATGTTACTATTATATTTCAGGAAATGGGTAAAACCACAAAACAGCTTGCATCATTGACCGCAGCGGATAAGATACAGGACTTCGTGGGACCCCTCGGCAAACCTTCAGAGATCGAGAATTTGGGAACCGTTGTACTTGTTGGTGGCGGTGTCGGAGTGGCTCCGATATACCCACAGGCAAAAGCTTATCATAAAAAAGGAAACGAAGTTATTTCCGTCATAGGAGCAAGAAGTTCCAATCTTCTGATCCTTGAAGATGAGATGCGGGATGTTAGCGATGAATTGTATATCACAACCGACGATGGAACAAAAGGACATCATGGGTTCGTGACAGATGTCGTAAAGCAACTACTCGAAAGCGAAAAAGATATTGCAAGGGTAGTAGCAATCGGACCACCTGTAATGATGCGTGCTGTTGCAGGGGTGACGAAACCTTTTGATGTCGAAACGATTGTAAGCCTCAACCCCATCATGATAGATGGTACTGGAATGTGTGGCGGCTGCAGGGTGTCTGTTGGAGGAAAGACAATGTTTGCCTGTGTGGACGGGCCAGAGTTCGATGCCCGTTTTGTGGACTTTGATCTGCTCATGAGCCGCCTGGGACTCTATCGCAGTGAAGAAGCAGAGGCAATTGATAAATACGAACGTGGATGCGGAGGTAACTGCAAATGTCGTTAAGACAAGAAATGCCAGAGCAGGCACCGGAAAAGAGAATTAAGAACTTTAACGAGGTTGCACTGGGTTACACAGAAGAACAGGCAACAGCTGAATCCATACGCTGTCTTGAATGCAAAAACCCCCAGTGTGTAAAGGGTTGTCCTGTTAACATTGATATCCCCGCATTTATTGGCAAGATGAAAAATTCGGATTTTGATTCCGCAATAGACATCATCAAAGCCACAAACTCACTTCCAGCTATCTGTGGAAGGGTATGTCCCCAGGAAACGCAATGTGAAAAATACTGTATCCTCGCCAAAAAAGATCAACCTATTGCAATCGGCAGGCTTGAGAGGTTCTGTGCAGACTACGAACTTGCAAAAGGCGTTAAAGCTCCAGAACGTAAGCCTTCTGTCGGTAAACATATCGCTGTCATCGGTTCTGGTCCTGCAGGATTAACTGCTGCATCCGATCTGGCGAAGGCAGGATACGATGTGACCATCTTTGAGGCACTTCATGCACCTGGTGGAGTTCTTGTTTACGGCATCCCTGAATTCAGGCTTCCAAAGTCCATCGTTCAGAAAGAGGTCGAATATATCAAACAACTGGGAGTCACCATCAAGCTGGATTATGTTATCGGAAAAATCAAAACAATGGATGAGCTTAAAAAGGAGTTCGATGCCATTTTTATTGGAACAGGTGCGGGCCTTCCAAGCTTTATGGGAATCGAGGGCGAAAACCTGAACGGTGTCTATTCGGCAAACGAGTTCCTAACCCGCGTGAATCTAATGAAAGCGTATCTCTTCCCTGAATACGAGACCCCCATCAAACGAGGAAACCACGTTATAGTAGTCGGTGGTGGGAATGTGGCAATGGATGCCGCTAGGTCTGCACTCAGACTCGGCGCGGACGAGGTCACTGTGGTGTATCGCCGCAGTGAGGAAGAGATACCTGCA
>JAFGOO010000027.1 GCA_016926455.1 Methanosarcinaceae archaeon
AATTTGAATCAGATCTTTGTCTTCCATAGAAAATCAATTGGAAGAAAAAGATATTAACTTACCCACTCAATGTTGAGGAGATCCAAATAGATTAATTGAAATGCTTGAAAAAAATTAATAGAATATTGACTCTGTATAAATCCTATTTATCAATCAAATAAGGATTTCTATAGAATCTGGGAAATTTGGAAATAAGAATAGAGCTGAAAAATCAATATACAGGAAACAGAACTAAAATTTACATTTAATGAACTGAGGCAAGTATCGATGGACAATGTTAATCTTCAGCCAATAGCATTCCATGAAAGAATGCTTGAAATGGCGATTAATGATCTTGGTGCATCCATGAAACTGTACAAACTTGGGTACTATCCTCAAGCAATTTTTCTCTTCCAGCAGGCTGTTGAAAAGAGTACTAAATCTTTCGGAATTTGGATGAAGGGTATCACTCCAGAGCAGGCAAAGTCTAGTAAGCATATCGGACATGCGAGTGTACGTGTTTTTGAAAAATCCGTACGAACTTTTGGGGATTATATTGATCAGTTTAGGAGCGTAGCTGAAAATGAACCTGCGATGCAGAAAATTATAGGTGTAACAGATTTTGATACCGGTCCACTTAAGTCGCAGATTGAAGAGACTGCAGATTTTTTCGGTAATTGTGCCTCTAAAATGAAGAAGAAAAACGACCTCAGCGAGGAGGGTTTGTCCAAAATTTTAGATTATTACTATAAAATGGAGAATAAATTGGACGAGGCATTTAGTAGCTTTGAAGAGACTGATTTTAAAAGAGACGAAATCGATGGTCTAAACCAGGAGGCATTGAAAATGATGGTTCCAATATTGGAAGAGATGCCAGAGCATGCTGATGAAATTGTAAAGGGAATCAATAATCTTTATGATTCTTTTGCTGATAAAGAGGTCGTGAAATCCCTTTTAGAGACGGTTTTTTGCATGATCAGTGTCTTAACGGGACTTTTCTGCCTTTCAATAATCACTCAACCACACGCTGTTATATCTCGGTATCCTGAAGATGATTTTGATCCTCTTGAATATTACACAAAAAAGCGTCCCATCGTTCATGCATTATCTTCAATGTATTTAATAGCTAAAAAATCCGTAGGTCAGATAGAATTTCTTTATGATATGATCGATTACGAAGTAAATGAAAATGAGTAATCTGGAATACAATATGGTATAAACCCACTGATTGATGATTAATAATAAGCCTATTTCAAAAGTCGGCTTAAATCTGTTTTTAATAGAATTTGTAAAGCAAGTTTTGAAAGAGGTTCTCCAAAACAATCAGAGTACTGTGTTAAGTAAATCGTATTCAATCTGCACAATACAGTCTGTATCCGCAATCTTTGCAGGTTCTCTCGTCCTCGGTCTTACCAAACCCGTGCTCATAGTCATATGCTATCATCCTAGCGGTCTCGGCCATTTCCTCGATTACACCTGGGTCAAGAGGTTTTATTCTACCGTCTCCGGTGTAAATGCCATCTTCCTGGAGTTCATAGGTCCTCGGCTTCCCCAGTGCAAGCATATCAAGGGTAAGCCGCCTAACGACATAGTTTGGATAGAGGTGCCTAAAACCATGAGCATAAAGAAGGAGTTGCTTTGAACGGTCGGGTGGACTGGGTTCTGTCATGCCGGTCTTGTAGTCGATTATCTCGACTTCGTTCTCAGAACCTGGCAATATGTCGATTCTGTCAATGAATCCCTTGAAGAGATAACCATTTATGGGTACATTGAAACGTTTCTCTACGAAAATATTGTCCTTAATCCGATGTTCATTACGGAGCCAGAATACCTCGAGAAGAGATCTTGCTTTACTAATGTCCACTCCATACCATTCAGGTCCTTTGATGAGAACGTCTACGATTTCATACAACTCGTCCTTTGTACCTATCCGATCCCTTACCGCGATCTCAAGAACCTTGTGAACAAAACTCCCCATGTTCATGGCACCGGTAGTATCCTCGGAAGTTCTTGTTGGCATCCGCAATATTTCCTGAAGTTCGTACTGTTTCGGGCATTTTTCATATACCTTGATAGAAGAGACGCTGAATGTCATGGTTTCGGGATTAAACTTCAATCCGTTTCCCCCTGACCTGAGATTGAATAGAATCTCACCTGCCTTCTTCTCAGGATTGATAGTTGTCCAGTTAGAATTGATACTGTTAAGATAATCACCTACGGTTCCGTCCCGTAGCGACCGATAGACTAGTACGTTATGGACAGTCTCTGAAAGATCTCCTGAGTCTAAAGATTCAATAACAAGCTTCCTCCAGTGGTTTTTCTCCCTTTCAAGCTCATTGTCCTTTACAAGCTCCCGTGACTTGACCTCTCTATCGATACGGTACGTAAGGTCACCAAGTTCTATCTCATTACAGGTATCGTGATCAGGGTCTGGAATGTTACCTAACCCTATATCAAACAGGAAATCCGAAGGGTCTCGTGGATTTCCACCGTATGTGGATGCAAGGGTGAGTATGAGACGAGTCTTTGCACGAGTAAACGCCACATAACAGAGTCTACGTTCCTCTTCTAGCTTAATCCCTTTTTTACGGTCGCGTATTGCAGTCTCAAGTTTTGATTTAGATAGGTTCTGTTCAAAGATATCCCTGTATTGTTCCATAAACTCCAACGGTATGAGAGGTTCCCTACCCCCTCGAGTAAGAGGGAACCTATCCTTTGCCATACTAATTACAAACACAACATCGAATTCCAATCCCTTGGCAGCATGGATACTCATGAGGTTGATTGCATCATCTGCAGGGATACGTGCTGCAGGCGGGTTACCGTCCATCTCATCCAGTATCTCAAGATAATCGACGAACTCGGGCAGTTCCTTGCCGTGTGTCTGCTCGAAAGCTACTGCCATGTCATGAAGTTTGCTAAGATTTAACAATGCTTCTCGGCTTCTTACGGTGTCCAAATGTGAGAACTGACGGCTAAGCCCACTACGATCGTATATCTCAAGAAGCAGGTCGGATATGTCAAGGGTCTTTAAACCTGCAAGTTCTTCCACAATACATTTGACCTTATGGATGGTACTAAGACCGGTTTCGCTTAGCTCTAGTTCATCGATATGGTGGTACAACAAATACGGTAGTGTAATCCAATTTTTCTTCAGGTACTCTGCGATTTTGATTGAATCACTGCTACTTAAAGAATTGTTGTAATGGAACAATCTCCACCATGCTTCCGTACCCCTTGGTGTAGGGTGTGTGAGATCGTTCAGGACATAGAGATATGCAAATGCAGTCTTAATTTCGGGCAGTTTCAGGAAATCAGTATCCTCCTTAACAATAACAGGCAAACCTCTCATCATCAGTGCCTGTCTTATGAGTCTGCCTTGTGAATGTGTGCGGTAGAGGACTGCTATTTCGGATAGGGGTACACCAGTTGCGATATACCCTTCGATCATCTCGACGATTTTGCGAGCTTCTTCCTTTTCGTCTACAGTATTCTGAATGATTACATTTTCCCCATCCGCACCTATGTGATTCATTAAAAGGATACAATCATCCAACTGCTCAGGAGAGTAATTGCTCCTAATCAGACTGTGGGATACACTCAATATCCTATCAGTGGACCTGAAACTCACATCCAGGGAAACAACCTGTTCCGGTGTGATAGCAAAGTGGTTTTTGAACTCCTCTATGTTGTTTGAATAAGCGCCCCTGAATGCATAGATGGTCTGGTTGGAATCTGCGACCACAGTTATGTTTTGCTCTTTTGCTGTGAGCTTTTTGATCAGCTCGAACTGTACATAATTAGTGTCCTGGAACTCGTCGACTATGATATAGCGGTAGGTACTGTTCAGTTCATCTGTGCCAAAAATGTTGAGATATTTAAGGGCGAGCAGGTTAAGGTCACCATAATCAAGTGCATTGATACTTGATTTCGTCTCTTCATATTTCTCCCATGCATCCACAAGTCCCTTGTATTTACGGTACTCGTTATGCAGGTCAATGAAGTTCTGCCATCTCTTTTTTTCTTCCCTGCAGGCTTTCTGCTCCTGCTGGCTTTTGAGGTGAAAAGAGTTTAGCTTGACACTGTAGTCATGGAAGAGATCTTCCCATTCATCCTCCCTTGCAAAGGGGAGCAAAAGAACTTTTTTTGTATCCAAGTATTCCTCAAATTTTTCTATGGGGATGTTGAGATCCTTTGCCTTGGAAATAGTGTTAGCATAATGTGTCGCATTCCTAGCATCGATACCCACATACCTGTGGAAAAATATCGCTGAATCGATCTCTTCAAGGATAGTGAAATCGTCCGATATTCCACATTTATCGGCATTGTCTCGCAGAAGTTCTGCACAGAACGAATGGAAAGTACTCACTTTTACATCACGGTTCTCACCAAGTAGTTCCCTAATCTTTCGCTCCATATTCTTGGCTGCTTCCCGTGAGAACGTCAACGCAAGTACCTGTTCAGGAGGGATACCGTCTTTCTCCACCATATACGCGATCTTTGCCGTGATGGTTGTAGTCTTACCTGTGCCAGCACCTGCTATGATGAGCATGGGACCTGTACTGCGGGTAGTTGCTGTCAGTTGCTTTGGCTTCAGGGTTTTTAGGAGTTGGTCTAACATGAGAGAAGATTGTTGTTGTTTTTTTCGATGTTTATTTTGGTGATATTAGTCACAAAAGCTTATTTGTTTGAATGTTTTCAGCTAACTGTCCTATATGATAAGAAATATCTTCATATTTTGCATAAGTATGATTTAAACTTTTTAATGAACTTAAACTTATTTGTTTTTGTTCAAGCTAATAAAAAATAACCAAGTTTAAATAAATTTAGACACATCAAAATTGCTAGATATGAAAATTGAAGAGCGATTAGAACTTCTAAAAGACGAATTGCAGAAAGAAGATTTTTTGAAGGCCAGAGGTCTTGGTAATGAAGTGCCTTTTTGGATATTTGATTATCCCCCTGAAAAAGAGCTCCTATTAAGAGATACAATAACCAAGATTATATCAAACCTAGAAAAAAAATCAATCAGAGTCCTTGAAATTGATTTGTACGAAATGTGTCTTGAAATTTTAGAAAACAAAATAAGTGCAGAAAAAATTACTAAATTTGAAGAAAGTAAAGGTTCTGATGAATTACTTAAAAAGCT
>JAFGOO010000208.1 GCA_016926455.1 Methanosarcinaceae archaeon
CCACCTAAGTTCGACCCGAAAGATCCACCTGCAACAGGTATCATTTCATTGATGACATAAAAATTAAGTATCGTCTGAATGGCAGGTTCCTGCCCCCCAATACGATCGCCACCATCAGCAGTCGCCGCACCTACTTTATTCAAAAATACTTTTGGGTTACGTGCAACAATGGCCCTGCACCTATCCATCATTACCTTTGTCTGTCCGCTAAGCGTACCCTGATATACCGGCGTGCCAATTATCCATGCATCGGCCAAGATCATCTTTTCATACAACTCGACCATATCATCCTTCTGAATGCAGCCCTCTTTATTGCGAACACAATAATCACAGTGCAAACAGAAGTTCAGTTTCTTTCCGCTCGCTGAGAAATAATCTGTCTGTACCGAATACTTCTTTTCTGCAAACCTCAGTGCTTCCTGAACTATATACTCTGTTGCTTTTTTTCTGGGACTTCCGGATATCCCCAAAAGTCTGATGTTGTTATCTGGCATTTGATGCACCCCACTTTTTGTAAAAAAATAATTTTAGCTATGTAGAAATCCTCGATACTAAGGCAAGAACAAAATTTAATAATTATTTTAAATGTACCACCTGATATTTATGAGAAATGACTATTTTATCCAAATGATATTGAATTTGATAGGTTTTCTACAACGCCATAATTTTAAATTTCGTATCTTCTTTTAAAGATTATTACTAATTATAATTTTCTTATTTCATCTCTGAGATTCCTTCCAGATATCATAGATATCATAAGCTGCTATTGCCCCCTGAGCCATAGCAACAATCAACAAATCTATTTCAGACGCAACATTACCCACTGCGTAGACACCTTCGATATTTGTCCGCTGTTTTTTGTTAGTCCTGACAAAACCCGATTCTAGAATCTCTATTCCCAGTTTCTCAACCACTTTTAGCTCTGGCTTTAGTTTGCCGGCAAGCACCACGGCATCAATATACATCTCAAGTCTTTCATCTTCAGCCTTATTATGAAGAACCGCCTTTTCAACCCTCTCAGCACCCTGAATCTCCAGCAGACTGGTCGATGTTAGAATCTTGAGCATCTCTATACCTTTTACCCTATTCATAATTCTTTCAGGCACATCAAATGAATCCTCCGATGTTACCAGCATGGCGCTTCTCGCAATTCCTTCAAGACACTCTGCAGTACTGACCGCATTATAGCCTTTCCCGTAAACAAGTACTCTTTTATTCTCGAACTTGGAGGGGTCTGCATTCAAATAGTAGACACCTTTATCATCAGTGGCAAATTTACTCTCGCCCAGTATTCCGGATTTTACAGGAGCACTTCCTGTTGCGACTATCACGGCTCTAGCACTGTACTTTCCTTTATCCGTAATTAATACCTTGAAATCTGGACTGAGTTCGATGTCTTTCACCATCTCTTCCTTCCTGTCTACCTGCTGATGCTCTGCATCCTCAAGCATCGATTTTATAAGCTCATTAGGAGACATCTTGCTAGTTAGACCAGGGTAGTTATCAATCAGGCGGGATGAGCATAACCTGTTAAGAATCCCACCCCATTCAAAGCTTTCGAATATTACGGTCTTAAGTCCAAGATATGAAGAAATGATCGCTGCTGATAATCCCGCCACACCGCTGCCGATGACTGCAACTTCATATTCGTTCTCAGCGGGTTTAGTCTCCACCTTTTTCATTTTATCCATATAATCCTTGATAGCTGCATGCAGTGCATCTGCAGCAAGGTTCGAACAGTGCATCTTGATAGGCGGCAGACCCTCAAGTTCATCTGCCACATCGCTACGGGTGATTTCCAGCGCCTCTTCCAGGGTCTTACCCTTCGCCATCTCGGTCACCATACTGCTGGTAGCAATGGCTGAAGCGCACCCGAACGTCTTGAACTTGATATCCTTGATTATGTTGTCCTCAACCTTAAGCTGGATCTCCATCATATCCCCGCATACGGGATTCCCGACCCTTCCAACCCCATCGGCATTCTTTATAGTCCCAACATTCCTTGGATTCCTAAAATGGTCCTTTACTTTCTCGCTGTATTCAAATGGTTCTGTCATGTTAATCTCCCCGGCTTTTCGTTCAATCTCCCTGATACAACGGCGATAGTTGCCGAAGCCTGTCCACAACATGAGGTAAGTTCTCAATTACGTAGTCAGCTTCTTCGAGGGTGTTCCAGCGATTAAGCGAGAGTAACAGCGACCCATGTGCTTCCTCGTGCCTTAATCCAATCGCCATCAGAACATGAGATGGTTCAAGTGTCTTCACAGAACACGCGGACCCTGTTGATGCTTCGATCTTCAGGTCATTAAGACCTAGAATGATACTTTCACCTTCGATGAAACTGAACCTAAAACTTGCAATATTTGGCAGTCTCCTAGTCCTGTGACCAGTGAGATACGAATACCGAATGCTGCCAAGTATCCCCTCAATCAATCTGTCGCGGATTTCTGCCATACTTCTGGAATCAGCCTCCATCTCCTCTTTTGTTATCTCACATGCCCTTCCGAATCCCACAATTCCGGGGATATTCTCCGAACCGGACCGTAGACCTCGCTCCTGCCCTCCACCAGTAATTATCGGACGAAGCTGGGCCCCTGCCCTGACATAGAGGGCACCCACACCCTTTGGACCATACAGGTCATTGGAAGCAATAGAAAGCAGATCAATATTATCGCGTTGCACGTCTACAGGTATTCTACCGCATGCTGCAACTCCATCCACGTGAAAAACAATATCCTTTTCAAGGGCTATCTCCCCGATTTCCCCTACTGGCTGGATGGTTCCGATCTCGCCGTTAGCATACATAACTGAGATCATGATAGTCTTTTCCGTAATTTCCTGCCTGATACGTTCAACATCCAGAAGTCCATCCATATCAACAGGCACATTCGAAACCTCGAATCCTTCACGCTGCAGGTCCTTGCATGTATTGACCACTGACATATGTTCAATGGTTGTTGTGATGATATGATTTCCCTTGCTCTTTTTACGGAAGGCTGCACCCCGAAGAGCCATGTTATTCGACTCGGTACCGCCTGATGTAAAAATTATCTCCCTTCTCTCAGCACCAATCAGGGACGCAACTGATCCTCTTGCAGACTCCAGAGCCTTTCTGGCGTTAATCCCTGAGGTATGCAGAGAGGAGGGGTTTCCGGAATCAACTGTAAAATAGGGTAGCATTACCTCGACAACCCGTTCATCAACAGGTGCGCCTGATGCATTGTCCATATAGATCCTGTTCAAATCCATCTCCCTTCACCAGACATCCGTATTAATTAAAACCACATGGTACCGTCTGCATCCAGAACAAGATCATTAAGAGTCGCTGCTCCAACCACTTCAACACCCTCGATAAAGTCGCTCCTGTCAATCCCTATCAACTGGGTCGAAGCCTCACATACATACATTTTGATGCCTGCCCTCAGGGTCTGGTCAAGTACCTCCTTCAAACCAGGGAAACTTCCCATCTTGATCTTATTTGCTTCTCCTTTTTTAACCACTGTTACGCCCATTCCCAGAAAATAGACCGCTGCTTTGATCCTCATTGCAGTTGCTGTCTGCGCGAGAACGAGTGGTGAATATAGACGCTCAGGTTTATCGACCCCACTTGTCTGTACATATAACAGATTTTTTTCAGTCATCCATAACCCCCTATTTTGCCCTTTCTATCAAAAAGCGGAAATGATCGCCCATGTCTTCGAATTTCAACAGCTTATGACCAGTTCGTTTTGCCCAGCGTGGAATGTCACTGGTCGAAGCAGGATCATCTGCCAAGACTTCCAACACCTCACCAATTTCGATATCATTGATCATCTCTGATGTGTCAAATACAGGTACCGGACAGAACATACCTATACAATCAAGTTTCTTGTCAGGTATAATTTCATTTTCTGACATTTGCATACCCCATTCCCTAGATTAAACAATTTATGCAATATCCGACAGTAATCCAGCTACTGGGAATACTATTGAAACCCGTGAATTCCAGATATACAAAATAATGTAAGGGTTAAATAATATATATGTGTTGGTCACAGCCTCATAGTTGCAGGATTTGTATCCAGACATAAATGTGAGTTATATGAGGACAAATAGTTCACTTCAAAACAAACAGCGATTAACCCTGCCTCTCACTCCATCATCAGCCTTGTCAAACTCGACCTCGCCTGTGAGATTTCCTCAAGTGTCAGCGAAATGCCAAATCCATTGCCTGATATCTGCAAATCATCCCCCCCAGTCTTGCCGATCACCGCATGGGGCACATCCTTTAGTATCGACAGAAGCGATTCTGGTTCCGAAGTGGTTAGTATCGCGCGAACATGGGACTCCGAAAACAACAAATCATCTGCTCTTAGCCCACCACAAAAGCTCAGATCGATACAGGCTCCCGTTAATTCGCACATCTCGCATAGTGTAGCAACCAGCCCCCCGAGTGAGACATCATGTGACGCTCTAACCTTTCCGCTTCTCACAGCCTCGATCACTGCATTTACTATCATACCAGCATTATCGGGAACCTCCGGGACATGACCTTTTGTTCCCGCACCTATAAGATTATAATACTCAGAACCTCCAAGCTCGTCCCGTGTATCACCTACAAGTATAACCGTCTCCCCTTCGCTGACAAAACGTGCATGAGGTGTGATTGTCACATCCTCTGTGACCCCTATCATCCCTATGGATGGTGTGGGAGCAATTGCAGTCCCGTATTCGTCACTTTCATTATACAGGGAGACGTTGCCGCCTACTACCGGAACCGATAATTCACTTGCCGCATTCCCGAGTCCGAGAATTGCATGCTTGAACTGCCAGTATATATCAGGTCTCTCAGGGTTCCCGAAATTCAGGCAATCCACAATAGCAACGCTGTGTGCCCCTTTCACTGCAAGGTTCATCGCATTCTCAAAAACAGTGCCCTTTCCACCGGCATAAGGATCCAACAGCGTATGTCGTGGATTGCATCCACATGACAGTGCAAGTCCTTTATTATGCAGAATTCGAAGCACACCTGCATCGTCTCCGGGTTTTATTACAGTTCTTACCTGAACCTCATGGTCGTACTGCTTGTATATCCATTCCTTTGATGCCACGTTATGGGAGGATAAAACATCAAGAATTGCCTTTTTAAGATCAGCAGGAGCCTGTGGTTTTTCTCCAATCTCACGGAATGCAGGTTCTCTGGATGGGCGCTCAAACGTAGGTGCACCTTCGGTTAAGACCTTGATCGGGATGTCTGCAGTGATTTCACCTTTAAACTCAACAGTATAATAAAGGCGTTTCGTCAATTCCCCAATCACACTTGCATTCAGGTCATATTTTCTGGCAATGTCGAGTACAGCATCCACATCATCAGGTTCAACCTCAAGAAGCATGCGTTCCTGTGACTCCGCAATCAATATCTCAAACGGCGTCATGCCGGTCTCGCGCAGTATAACATTGTCTGCAATGAGATACATACCAAGATTGCCTTTAGAACCCATCTCAGAACTTGCGCCTGCAAGTCCTGCGGCTCCAAGGTCGCGACATGCCTTTACATACCCTTCATGTATCGCTTCCAATGTGGCTTCTATCAGGAGTTTTTCTGTATACGGGTCTCCAATCTGGATGCTGGGGCGGTCCTCTGCTTCTGCGCTCTCTGAGAGGTCCCGTGATGCAAATGAAGCCCCACCCAGCCCATCGCGACCAGTGGTCGAACCCATGAGAACAAGCTTGTTACCGGCCTTCTGTGCAGAGGCGGTTACAACATCATCTTCCCGTGCAAGACCCACACAAACAACGTTCACAAGAGGATTCCCACCGTAGGATTCGTCAAAGAACGCCTCTCCCCTGACCACGGGCACGCCAATACAATTACCATAACCTGCAATTCCTTCGATGACGTGCTCGAACAGATAGAGATTCTTCGGGTTTTCAAGCGGTCCGAAATACAAAGGATCCATGAGCGCTATCGGACGGGCACCCATAGATATGATATCACGCACAATCCCGCCAACACCCGTTGCTGCCCCATTGTGGGGATCAACATATGATGGATGATTATGACTTTCCATGCCGATTGCAAGTACCCAGCCATCTCCAAAACGGATTATAGCTGCGTCATCGCCCGGTCCGATAATCACACGTTCTCCTTCTGAGGTAAATGTTTTAAGCAGCGGTGCACTTGAGCGGTAAGAACAGTGTTCACTCCACAGGTTCAAAAAACATCCCTGTTCAACAAGATTAGGTTCCCGCCCCATTACTTTTTTTATGATCTTAAGATCCTCTTCAGGTAGCATTCATGCGCCTCGTATTAATCTCAATTTATGATGATTTTGATATCATAAAAAGACATGTTATTAATTAAACATTGCTTTATAGAGTGAAATTTAAAATATCCCCTTCTAAGGGAGTACATAAAATAACAGTACATTTTCGTCTCATAGTACATCAAAAAAGAGACGTTCTTCCCAAATTCGAACCTTTTTTGTGATTAAGCCTTCTGGTATCTCAATGCTACCTAGTAACGAAGATGCGCTGTCTTTAAATTATTTTATCACTTTTGGAGTAAGAAGACCACCGTTTTAAGAGGGTAGATGAATTACTTCAAATGCCTGTAGTCACATATATATCACATCAAACCATATATAACATAGTTACCCTTTAGGCTCGTTAGATCCTGTAACGAATACCATTCTATAACAGTACATATAAAGCCAGTTGAGTTATGAATGGAACGCAGTTGGGTAGGAACTTCCCGATTTAAAGCCTATGAAGAAAACAAAGGGTGTTCTTTGAAGCAGGTAGCCAGCCTATTTATATGGTGTTAGTTCACTTTCATCAAGGAACAGCATATCAATCGGAAACCTGACAAATAGCACACGAATGGTAACAAATCTGATCGTCATAAAGATGAGAGCATACTCACCTGAAATTTTTTTCCTGAACATCAGTCTTTTCTTCTGGCTGAACATACTCTTTGCAAATTCCACATCCGATGCAATGCATTTACCATCAGATTTTAATATCATCATTGATTACTCTCTACATCTGTTTATATTTTATATATGGCAGTATAATGCATAAATCATAAAAACCTTGGAGGAAAAACCAAAAAATGAGTTCAGAAATGTGTCACGTTTGCGGATTGCCAAAGGAACTCTGCATCTGCGAAGAAGTGGCAAAAGAACAACAGCGTATCACAGTTAAAGTGAACCGACGTAGATATGGAAAAGAAGTTACAGTTGTTGAAGGTTTTGATGCAAACGAGATAGATCTACACGAACTATCCACCTATTTAAAATCGAAATTTGCATGCGGTGGAACTGTTAAAGGCAGTTCTGTTGAGTTACAGGGGAATCATCTTGCACGCATGAAAAATATACTTGTCCAGAGAGGATTTTCTCCCGACCAGATTAAAGATTAGCGGTTTCGGGATTTATGGGTATAATCTAACATCTTATTCACAGCTTTTTAGACGTGAGCTAACTCTATCCCAATTAGAAATTACCTGAATATTGGTATATATTACAATAACAGATACTTATTTATCGAAGATGATATTTAGGTTAGGGTGAGAGAATGAAACGCATTTATATGGACCATAGTGCCACAACGCCGACTGACCCGCAGGTGGTGGAAGCTATGTTGCCTTATTTTACGGATAAATTTGGGAATGCTTCAAGCCTCCACTCATTTGGACAGGAAGCAGCAGAGTCGCTTGAAAAATCCCGTCAGCAGGTAGCAGATCTCATCGCTGCAAAACCTGGAGAGATCGTATTCACATCCGGTGGAACTGAGTCAGACAACCTAGCAATCAAGGGTATTGCATACCAGAACTCGAAGAGGGGAAAACACATAATTACTTCCACTATCGAGCATCCAGCTGTGCTCAACACCTGCGCATACCTTGAAAAAGCCGGATTTGAGGTGACATACGTTCCCGTTGATATCGATGGTATTTTAGATGTTGCAGAACTTGAAAATGCCATCCGGGATGATACCATACTGATAACTGTGATGCATGCCAACAATGAGATTGGTACCATCCAGCCGATTTCCGATATCAGTAAAATCTCAAAGGAAAAAGGCATCTATTTCCACACTGATGCTGTTCAGTCCGTTGGCAAGATACCGGTCGATGTGAAAGAACTTGGTATTGATCTGCTTTCTATCTCATCCCACAAGATACATGGACCAAAAGGTATCGGTGCATTGTATATAAAAAAAGGCACTTGTATTCAGGCAATTGCACATGGGGGAGAACACGAAGGACGGCTTCGGGCAGGTACCGAGAATATCCCTGGGATTGTGGGATTCGCAAAAGCAACGACTCTTGCAAAAGAGAGCCTCGAAGTTGATTCAAAACGCCTCACAGAACTCCGGGATTTACTGATTAAGAAGGTTCTGGATTCGATTGAGTACTCCTATCTTAATGGACATCCCACAAAACGTCTTCCAAACAATGCCAATCTTAGATTCAGTTTTGTAGAAGGGGAGGCAATGCTGCTATCACTTGATATGAAAGGGATTGCAGTCTCAACCGCTTCTGCATGTTCTTCAAAATCACTCGAACCATCTCATGTACTGAAGGCTATCGGTCTTAGACCGGAAGATGCATATGGTTCGCTGCGAATCAGCCTTGGAAAAAACAATACCTGTGAAGAGGTGGACTATGTGGTTGAATCACTGATAGATGTTGTTGCTAAACTCAGGGACATGTCCCCACTTGTATAAAAAAAAGGACCAAATTAACAGTTAGGTGAAAAATGTACAGCGAAAAAGTGATGGAACATTTCTCAAACCCGCGGAATGTGGGGGAGATTGAAGATGCTGATGGAATTGGAAAAGTTGGAAGTCCAAGTTGCGGAGACACCATGGATATTTACATCAAGGTCAAGAATGGTGTACTGACAGATGTAAAATTCAGAACCTTCGGCTGTGCTGCGGCAATTGCTTCATCCAGCATGATGACCGAGATGGCGAAGGGTAAGACAATCGAAGAAGTGCTGAAGATCACACGCGATGATGTGGCAGACGAACTGGGTGGACTTCCAGAGGCTAAGATGCATTGTTCAAACCTTGCCTCAGATGCGATTCGTGCCGCTATTAAAGATTATCTGGGAAAAAGCAGTCAAGAAGAAAATTAAAAATGGAGATTTAATGAAAACAACATGTGAAATTATGTCACAGAAAGTCCTTCCTGCAATTAGAGCAGAAATTGCACGCATTATGATTGATGAGTATGGCTGTACACAGAATTATGTTGCTGAAACCCTTGGACTCTCAAGAGCTGCCGTGTCTCAATACAGGAGCGAAAAACGCGGAGCTGATGTTGATTTTTCAGAGGATACCGAAAAGGAGATTAAAACCTTCTCAGCGAAATTGGTTAAGGGGCTTTCAACAAGAGATAAAATAGCAGGCATGTGTAAAATCTGTAAATTTGTGCAGATATCCGGCTGGATGTATAAGAATGCACCAGATGCTGGATACTGCTTTGTCTGTGGAGACTGCGAGTAGAATTGAAACAGAACCTTTGTATCAAATGCAAGGGAAAAGGGCTCTGTGGCCGGCCCTTGTGCCCGATACTTGAAAAATTCAAATCCTTTGAGTCTATTTCTTCAATAATATCAAACGGTGACGCTATATTTGGTGCTTCACCGCCTGCAGTTTTTGTAGGACGTTACGGTTATCCACAAGTGTCTGCTGGCCCCATGATCCCTCCCCTTGCAAACGAAAATGTTGCTCCACTTTTTGAAGACCCTAAACAGTGGCTTGAGATGAAAATCGAGGATATAATTTCCAGAAGATCGCAGCTTGTTAGAGCTAATACGCACCTGAACGTCAGGAATTTTGAAAATAATCCTCTACTTTTAAAATCGCAGGAAATTGCATTATCGAAAAAACCTGTGGATACGGAAGCATGGTTCAGCAAACCTCTTCATAAGAACCTGCGTTTCGATGATGTGCTGACGCCCATGGGACCATCGGGTACACTGGAGAAGCTCGATATAATTGATAACCCAAAGGTTCCGAAAAAGGTCGATTATCTTGCTTATGACACGGATGCACTGGCAAAAGATGCTGTTTTGGAACTGTATCAAAGCAGTACGCCAACAGAGCATATAACAAGACTCCTATCTATAGGACTGCTGGGTAAGGATCGCTGTCTTGTTCCGACACGCTGGTCAATTACCGCTGTGGATGACATGACAGGCAAAGACCTTATTAATGAGATTAGAGATTACCCTCAGATTTCCAATATCACCTTATTTAATGGCAGTAGTTTTGGAAACCATTTCGAAATTCTGTTTTTGCCACGCAGTTTCTCCTTTGAGATTATTGAGATGTGGATGCCAAAAGCAATCTGGTCAGGAGACAAAACTTGGATTGGTGCTGACTACGAAGACACTGGTGGCAAGAGGAAATACTCAAACCTTGCAGGCGGTTATTATGCAGCACGTCTTGGCGCGCTTGAGTATCTCAAGATGGCAAGAAGGCAGGCGGCAGTGTTCATTGTGCGAGAGATAAGACCTGATTACTGGGCACCGCTTGGTGTATGGGTGGTACGTGAAGCAGTACGTCAGGCTCTTAAAAACCCGCCGCTGACATTTGATTCGATCATCACGGCACTTTCAGATATGTGCACACGCCTGAGAACCCCATATTCGGATTGGAAACCAAAGGCAAAGATGCTATCGGATATCCAGTTTCAGAAAACCCTTGATTCCTTTTTGTAATCCTTTCATCCCGTACCTGCTATATAGATTTTATAGTGCTATATAGAATAATTATAATAACTTTATCTTACATAGCCTGCATCGTTGAAACACTATGATGCATACACAGGAGAAAAACGTTAATGTCTGTTTCTGATCCAATTGTATTAACGCTTATTCTTGCCGGTTTATACATGGCATGGAACATCGGCGCAAACGACCTTGCCAATGCCATGGGAACATCGGTTGGTAGCGGAGCACTTAACATCAAACAGGTTATAATCGTAGCAGGTGTCTTTGAATTTGCGGGAGCGGTTTTTTTTGGTAAAAGGGTAACCACAACGATAGCAAAAGATATCGTACCTGTGGATGCAATAAAACTTATTGACCCACATCTTGTTGTGGTGGGGATGCTCGCTGCGATACTGGCGGCCAGTTTCTGGATCACCCTTGCGACTTTCTACAATTTACCTGTATCAACATCACATTCCATAGTGGGTGCAGTACTGGGTTTTGGTCTGATTGTGGCATATACTGGCATAATTGCACTGGATGATATCAAATGGTCAGTGCTTGGAAAAATTGTTGGTAGCTGGGTACTTTCTCCAGTTCTCGGAGCAGTGTGTGCGTACATAATTTTCATGCTTATTAGGTATTTTATTCTGCAGCAAGTAGACGACCCCTACAATATTGAGAAAAAATTTGTGTTCCTCCAAATCATTGCTGCCTGCTACATTGCATTCGCACATGGTTCCAATGATGTGGCAAATGCAGTCGGTCCCCTTTCTGCAGCCCTGAGCGCATTTGGACTGGCCAATGGTGAAGTTCCAATATGGGTACTGATAGTGGGGGGGATTGGAATGGTTGTAGGACTTACTACATGGGGGTACCGTGTGATTGAGACCATCGGCACAAAAATCACAGAACTCACTCCAACCAGAGGATTTGCTGCACAGTTTGCAACCGCATCGGTGGTTGTTTTGCACAGCTACAGTTCACTTCCCATCTCAACGACTCACACACTTGTGGGTTCTGTGATCGGCGTCGGTCTTGCAGGCGGTCTTGCAGCGGTTGATTTAAGTGTTATTGGAAAGATAATAATGTC
>JAFGOO010000209.1 GCA_016926455.1 Methanosarcinaceae archaeon
CCTCATTGGATTGTTCAACAATTAAAGGGATACACTTCAAGGATATTAAGACAAGAGTTTTTAGAATTGAGAACTAGACTTCCTACCTTATGGACACGGAGCTATTATTGTGAATCTGTTGGTCATATCTCCGAATAAATAGTTAAAAAATACATCGAGGATCAGAAAAATAAATGATACTCACCTACAAAATCAAACAACATCGTGATTTTTCCGATGAATTATTGAAGGCAAAAAGAGTAGCAGAGTATGTATTAGCACATAGACCACAATCTGCAAAATTCAGTTAATTAGATGTAAAGCAGTTTGGTTTGAAATCTGTATTTTCAAATCAAATCATTAGGAAATATGGTAGAGATAAAAAATAAAACGTTTGAAAAGTGTAATCTTATCTCATCCAAATCAAGGCATTAAGTACAATGAACAGGAACAGACGATATACATCCCAGAATTGAAACTGGAAGTCAAACATAACATCCCTGTTATTTTTGAAAAAATCAATCAAATTGAAATCGATGATGAATATTTATACCTTGCAGTAATCGTTTCTGAAAAATCGGAGTATAAAACCGATAAATAGATAGAAGTTGATAGAAACACTACCGGACATGTATTAGTGACAGGAGAATCAAATAGCGGAAAAATAATGAAACTTGGTAAACATGCACAGCACACTCATAATAAATATAAGAATATGAGAAAACTGTTGCAGAAACAAGGCAAATACAAAAAGGTCAAACAAATTAAGAATCGAGAGAGTAGAATTGTCCGGGATTTGAACCATAAAATAAGTAGAAAAATTGTTTACACTGCTAACGAAAATAATTGTGGCATCAAACTTGAAAAACTAAAAGGTATACGGAACAACAAAAAACATTCCAGATAATTCCGATACTCTTTGAACAGTTGGTCTTTCTATCAGCTACAAAAGATGATAAAATATAAGTTTAAGTTGCTTGGAGTACCTATCGCTTATATCGACCCAAAATACACTTCCCAAACATGTAGTAGGTGCGATCATATAGGGAACAGGAATGATAAAAACTATGAGTGTCCTGATTGCGGACACTTTGAACATGAAGAGGTTAATGCAGCTTTCAATATTGCATTATCTCCAAACATAGTTCGATTCAGTACAGAAAGTGATGTGCTGAAAGGGAACACTGATTTCCCTAAAGTGGCAATGGCTTGAAAGCAGCTAACCATAGAAGACCACGAACTTTAGTCGTGGGAGTACGTCAGCTATCATATCTCCATATTATAGTGGAGCATCAAGTAAAACTGCACCAAGGGTATTGTTATTAATATTCTCATTAATAGCTTATCTAATCTTAAACCCCTGACCAAAAATTAAAATAGCTCCTGAAAAACCATTAGAAATGGTTTTATCCCATGCAAATAATAATTATGCGGAGGTTCATTTGAACGACGAATGCTGGATATGCGGCAAGAAAGAAGCCATACCATACAAGTGCAGGTACTGTGGTAAGACATTTTGCATAGACCACAGGCTCCCCGAACAGCATACATGCGA
Organism: Methanosarcinaceae archaeon; assembly: GCA_016926455.1. Lineage (GTDB taxonomy): Archaea > Halobacteriota > Methanosarcinia > Methanosarcinales > Methanosarcinaceae > JAFGQV01. Next base: position 1,535 of record JAFGOO010000209.1, read on the forward strand.
AGGTTTTGATTATCATGCAAGGGATAGTTTTGCAGGGACATCCGGTGAGTACGCAAAGTATTCCAACGCTGACGATATGTTAAAGGATATGCTAAAAACCAGCGCAAAGTATGCCGCAAGCGGGATTGCCAAAAAAACAAAGCGTTCAATAGCAACCAGTCCCTCCATGGCTATTATTATTATATGCATCGTTTCATTTTTTCTGGAATGGATACCCGGTTATTTTGACTTTTTTCAACTCTACCCTTCCCTCATACTGGCAAGACCATGGACAATCGTGACACACATATTTCTACACGGTAGTTTTGGTCACCTTTTTTTTAATATGCTTGTTCTTTTCTTTTTCGGAAGAGAACTCGAGAGGCGCGTAGGAAATCGCGCATTCTTGAACGTCTTTTTTATATCGGGCATAGTTGCAGCACTTGGATACTCCCTGACTGGCACTTTCCCAATGATCGGAGCCAGTGGTGCTATATTCGGTGTGTTCGCAGCCCTTACCGTCCTTGCACCCGATATGCTAGTATACGTCTATTTTATACCCATGCGAATAAAATATGCACTGATACTTTTTGCATTAATCGATTTTCTCATGATAGGTGCACCTGATATGATTGCTCACACTGCACACCTCAGCGGTGCTCTTGTAGGGCTAATCATGGGAATAAGAATCAAAAAAACGGAGCGGTTTAGCAGAATGTACGATCGTCAGTTCCAGTGGTGATGAGTTGAGGAAGGACAGAGACCACCTTCTCAGTTATTATCCTAAACCAGAAGAAGGAGAGGAAATCCCTATACAGTTTCTTGAATTTGAAAATAAAATTGCAGGGTGGTCACCTGATCTTAAAAGAACCATGTATCTGAGGGAATCCCAAGGGACTTATGGGTTAAAACGTGTGCGTAAGGTAACTCTTCTTAAAGTGTACAACTGGCTTTTAGATGGTGAGAGCGTAATTGAACTATCCAATTCCGAACGGATGCAATTTGAAGAGGTTATGGACGCATTCATAACGAATGGTGGGGAGATTCGCTACACGCGCAAAAAAATCGGTGGCAAGATGATCAATTATTTCAGGCTTTATAAGAGCAAATCACTATGTGTGAACGTAAAAGAAAGCTTGCTTTTGGATAAACTCTGATGAATTGCCCTTACAGCTCATTCCGTAATTATTTCGTAAAAGATATATGTGGTCGAACTTGTAACAATTCTTATCGATTATAATTATCATAATTATTGTGAGTTGCTATTATGAAGCAGGTGAAAAGTGGATTAAATTCTATTGTCAACTATCTCAGTACAAAAAAAGAAGTGGGGAGGAGGTGCATCGGACTGCTGGTTGATGGGCCAAATGTACTTAGAAAAGAATTTGATGTGAATCTTGAAGAGATCAGGGACATATTGAAAGAATACGGTAATGTAAAGATAGGCCGCGTTTTCTTGAACCAGTATGCATCCGACAAACTGGTAGAGGCAATCGAAAACAACGGATTTGAACCTATTATCTGTTCCAGTGATGTGGATGTCAGGCTTGCTGTTGAGGGGATGGAACTTGTATATAATCCAAACATCGATACTCTGGCGCTTGTGACTAGAGATGCTGATTTTAAACCGCTTTTGAACAAAGCGAATGAACACGGAAAAGAGACAATTATTTTCGGTGTAGAACCCGGCTTTTCAAATGCACTCAGAAATTCTGCAGATTATGTTATAATACTGTCCAACGAAAATATCAAATACGAGAATATCGAAAACAAGTCAGAAAATGAGATAATACTTGTAGAATAAGTGACTGCTCCCACGATTAAAATTCGTGGGCTTCTACGGATTTAATACCGACAGATTGCAATCTTAATCTGAGAATGTTGATAGCTGCATTGTGGTCCCTGTCCATAACAAGACCACAGCTAATACATTCATGTGTTCTGTCTGATAATGTC
>JAFGOO010000210.1 GCA_016926455.1 Methanosarcinaceae archaeon
ATAAACTCATTGCTCAAAACATTGTTGATTCTATGGATAGAAACTGATTCAATACCAATGGAATTCAAATGTGCAGCAAACCTCTCAGATCTATGTCCATTTGGATGGTAAACGATAGCAATTTGCGGGTTGACAACTTTTACCATGTCCAAAAGCCCCTGTGCGTCTAGGTGATCACTTATCTGTATGGTTGGATAGCGGTAGTCGGACCTGCCTGTCAGAACATATTTTGCGATATCCGATGGAAGTTTATCTAGCTCCCATGGGGGCACTACACAGACACGCTCCCCGCTAGATTCGCCCAGTCCCACAAGTTCACCGCAGTCCTCAATCAGTTGCTGTGTCAGTTCAAGCGATATCCTTTCCATCTCTATCGCACCATTGTATCCGAAGTCCCTCAGAAGCCCAACCGTGCGCTGGGCTTTGCCGAAAGCATAGGCACCAAAGGCAACACTACCCTTTTCATTAAGAGCATTTCTAAAACCAGTTTCATCGTCTTCAAAATAGCAGGTGAAATCAGATGGATCTCCATAATTGGCCTCTGTAATCAGGACATCACATGCTGGCAGGTTTGATGCGTCCTTTACATCTCCTGTCACCAAAATACGAGTCCCCACATCGTTTTCCCAGTAAAATGCCGTCGAGCCTGCAGTATGACCTGTTGGATAGGTTTTAACCGTTACACCATTAACATCGATAGCCTCGGTCACTTTTACAGTAGATCCTTTGTATTTTTTACCATGCCTGATCTCAAGCGCCACTGCCGTCTTATCAGAGCAGATGGAACGTTCTGACAGCATCGCCGACTTTCCGTAATGGTCTGAATGCGCGTGCGTTATCAGGTATGCATCGGGCTGCGGGTACTTATTAGGAGTCCTCGTCGTATCAACCGAGAATACACGTATGCTGCCATCTTCCGGAGATCGGAACTTTACTGAAAAATGAGGCTTGAAAGTACCCCGGACATTTTTCTGGCGAAATGCCATAATTCCTAGTTCAATAAGCCGTTTTGATATCAAAATACCTCTGGTGTATGGATTTGATTTCAAGATATTTACATATTTTTGGCTTTATATAATGTCTAAAATTATGGACTCACAGGAGTTTGTTCAATTCATCGCTAAGAACGTCTGCCCGCGTGACACCCGTAAAACGCCTGACTTCAATACCATCTTTTTCAATGACAAGTGTAGGAACCACCATAATATCGTATTTTGAAGCCAGTTCGTTGTTCTGGTCAACATCGATTTCCTTAAAATCCACTTTATCGCCAAAAGATTCTTCAAGTTTTGATATGATCGGTTGCTGCATTCTGCAAGGTCCACACCACGTAGCACTAAAATCCAATAAAACAGGTTTACTCATTTTGATCACCTTAAGCTTTTCTTTTTAATATAATTTGTAAAATTGTGTACTCCTGGTAAATCCGACCGAAGGGAGGATTTTCTTGTACCGCATGATTACTTATCATCGGGTTTAATATTAACCAATCTTTAGTAATGATATAACAACTGGTAACAATAGACTTCAACTTTAATAGTTTTTCTGAAATACCCTCTTATTAAACATAGTATTTCAAATTAGCAACTTTTTTCATAATCAATGTGATATTCTTGCCCTGCTAAAATTTTTGGCGGGTGAGATATTTAATATATAACTTCTAATATCTGTCAGAGTCATTCAACTGATATTTTAAGCAACTTTAAGGCAGGTCTTAATCGAATGACAAAAAATTCCCGAAAAACCAATGCTATGGCAATCCTGACAGCAGCTTTCATGCTTATAGCCATCGGAATGATATTCTTTTACCTACCTCAGATGAGAGGTGAAAGTGGTGAGATGCTCGATGAAAGTTTCAAGATCTTTTATTTCCACCTGCCAATTTCAATAACTTCCTATCTTGCATTTTTTGTGGTATTTGTTGCCAGCATAATGTACCTTCGGGAACAAAACCATAAATGGGACATACTGGCACGTTCAGCTGCTGAGGTTGGCATTAGCTTTGCATTTCTGGTACTTGCGACAGGTTCTATCTGGGCAAAGGCAACATGGGGATGGTATTGGATATGGGAGCCAAGACTTACAACATCTCTTGTGTTCTTCCTAGTCTACATTGGATATCTGATGATGCGGAAAGCTGTGGAAGAGCCTGAAAAACGTGCACGTTTATCTGCGGTTTTTGGAATCGTTGGATTTGCATCTGTTCCCCTGAGCTTCCTATCGATCCGTTTGTGGCGCTCGGCACATCCCCTGATGTTTGGTGGTAGTGCCTACGGTAGCAGTAGCGGAGGGCTTGAAGGAACGTCACTCACACTCACACTACTTGTTAATTTCATAGCATTCTTTTTACTGTTCGGCACAATGCTTGCATATAAGGTTCAGAATGAGGAAGTGCAGGAAGAGATTGATGAGATTAAACAATCCATCAAATGAAGATGATGCCACAGATTACTCCGACGACCAGATAATTTTAACTTTTAAGCCGAGAAGTCCCCTTTCGTAAGATGGGGGATGAGAGGCGTAATATCCCAACACAACATTAGTATGTTCTCTATTTTATACAAA
>JAFGOO010000211.1 GCA_016926455.1 Methanosarcinaceae archaeon
ATATAAATAATGGCTGACGAATCTAATGAAAATGAAAAAATGGATTCTGAATCAGTAAAGACCGGCGAGAAAGGTCTGGATGAGGAACAATTGAAAGAGGACGAAGTTGCGAAACTGAAGGACCAGCTTCTGCGCCTATCAGCAGAGTTTGATAATTTTAGAAAACGAAGCATTCGGGAGAAGGAAGAATACCGCAAGTTCGCAATTGAAAACATCATGATCGAGCTGCTTGAGGTATGCGACAATTTCGAACGTGCCTTAGATTCTGCAAAAAAGGCTGAAAGTGTTGATTCTGTGATTGAAGGAGTTGAGATGGTATTCAACCAGTTTGTTTCGATCCTTAAAAAGGAAGGGCTTGAGAGAATCAAATGTGAAGGTTGCGAATTTGATCCACATATGCATGAAGCGATGACGCACATCGAAACATCAGAACAACAGGACAATACTATTTTCGAAGTTCACCGGTCCGGATACATGCTTCACTCAAAGGTCATACGACCAGCAATGGTCACGGTTGTAAAAAATCCTGAAGAGGATTAATAGGGTGAATCATCACAATGATAACATCTAAGTGATAGTACCATTAAATAGGAACAAACTAAAAAGTGATTTTAATCAATTACAAATGAGAGGTATATACAATGGGAAAGATATTGGGAATTGATCTTGGAACTACCAATTCATGTATGGCAGTAATTGAGGGTGGGGAGCCTACTATAATTCCGAACGCAGAAGGCGGAAGGACGACCCCATCCGTGGTAGGATTTTCAAAGAAAGGTGAGAAACTTGTTGGACAGGTTGCCAAAAGACAGTTGATAGCCAATCCAGAAAACAGCGTAAGTTCTATTAAACGGCATATGGGTGAGTCAGGCTACAAGGTTCGTCTCAGTGGCAAGGATTATACGCCACAGGAGATATCTGCCATGATTCTCCGAAAGATGAAAGACGACGCTGAGGCATATCTTGGTGAGACCATCACGCAGGCAGTGATAACAGTGCCTGCATACTTCAATGATTCGCAGAGACAGGCAACAAAGGATGCAGGAACCATCGCAGGGCTCGAGGTTATGAGAATCATCAATGAACCGACAGCAGCCTCACTTGCATATGGTCTTGATAAAGCTCAGGGCGAGCAGAAGATAATGGTCTACGATCTCGGTGGCGGTACTTTTGATGTATCCATTCTCGAACTCGGTGATGGTGTTTTTGAAGTGCTTTCAACAAGTGGAGACACGCATCTTGGTGGGGATGATTTTGATGCGAGAATCGCTAAATATCTCGTTGAAGAGTTCAAGAAGGCGGAAGGAATCGACCTATCAGGTGACAAGGCAGCTTTCCAGCGCTTGACAGATGCGGCCGAGAAAGCAAAGATTGAATTGTCAGGTGTGGGTACCACTAACATTAACCTGCCTTTTATAACAGCAGATGCGAATGGTCAGCCAAAACATATCGATATTGATATTACACGGGCCCAGTTCGAAAGAATGACATCAGACCTTGTGGAAAAAACCCTAGTTTCGATGAAGCAGGCATTTAGCGATGCAAAGCTCACGCCAAAAGACCTTGACAAGGTGCTCCTCATAGGCGGTTCTACCCGAACCCCGGCAGTGATTGAGACGGTTAAAAAATTCACTGGTAAGGAACCCTACAAGAACATAAACCCGGATGAAGCAGTGGCTTTGGGAGCTGCCATCCAGGCAGGTGTGCTTGGTGGCGAGGTGAAGGAAGTCCTACTACTTGACGTTACACCGCTAACCCTTGGTATCGAGACTTTGGGAGGCGTTGCAACACCACTTATTGAGCGGAACACAACCATACCTACAAAGAAGAGTCAGATCTTCTCTACAGCTGCAGACAGCCAGTCATCTGTGGAAATACACATATTGCAGGGTGAGCGTGGCATTGCCTCAGCGAACAAAACACTAGGTCGTTTCATGCTTGATGGCATACCTCCAGCACCAAGAGGGATTCCCCAAATTGAAGTTACCTTTGACATCGATTCCAATGGCATCCTCCATGTGAAAGCAAAGGACCTTGGAACCGGAAAAGAGCAGTCCATCTCTATCCAGAAGCCGGGCGGTCTCTCAGATGAAGATATTGATCGTATGGTAAAGGATGCTGAGGCACACGCTGAGGAAGATGCCAAACGCAAGGAAGAGGTTGAGATAAAGAACAATGCGGAGTCGCTTGTAAGCGCAGCTGAGAAAACCCTGAAAGAGGCAGGGGACATTGCGACACCTCAGCAAAAATCCACAGTAGAAGCTGCAATTTCCGATCTAAAGGGAGCGCTTGAGGGGAAGGACATTGAGGCAATCAAGACAAAGACCGAAGCTCTCCAGAATGCTGTCTATGAAGTTTCCAATTCCATTTACCAGAAGGCACAGCAGGAAGCGGCAGCAGCAGCCCATGCGGAAGGAGCGGAAGAAACTACGGGTCAAAAAGGCGAACCTTCCGAAGAAACTGTTGTCGACGCGGATTATGAAGTTGTCGACGAGGATAAATAAATATATGAAAAACACCAGCGTAGGATACTGTGACTTATTTGACAGTATTTTGCGCACATTTTTTCTAGTAATACTGGCATAAGGAATCTTGTATGTCCACAAAACGTGATTATTATGAGATACTCGGAGTATCAAAAGAGGCATCAGAATCAGAACTTAAAAAAGCATATCGTAAGCTTGCAATGAAGTTCCATCCCGACAAAAACAAAGAACCTGATGCCGAAGAGAAGTTCAAGGAGATCTCCGAAGCTTATGCAGTGCTTTCTGACTCTGACAAAAGGGCACAATATGACAGGTTCGGACATGAAGGGATCGACAACAGGTATTCTACAGAAGATATATTCAGGACTGCCGATTTTGGAGGGTTTGAGGATATCTTTGGGGGTATGTTCGGGGATGTTTTCGATGTATTTTTTGGGGGAGGCGGTAGGCGCAGAAGAAGCCGTCCTGCAAAGGGATCGGACCTTCGGTATGACCTCTCCATATCTTTAAAGGATGCAGCGTTTGGAACTGATACAACGATTAATGTTCCAAGGTCTGAGACATGTGATGTATGCGGTGGCAGCGGTGCCAAACCTGGCACAAACCCAGTGACATGCAAGACATGTCATGGCAGTGGCCAGATTTCCCAGGCCAGAGCTACTCCATTTGGACGTTTTGTGACCACCAATACCTGCAGTACCTGCCAAGGTAAAGGCCAGATAATTGAATCTCCTTGTCTTTCATGCAGAGGCACAGGTAAACTCAAAAAAGTTCGTAAGATATCAGTAAAGGTTCCGCCGGGTGCAGATACTGGCATGCGTCTTAGGGTGAGCGGTGAAGGCGAGGCAGGAAGCCAGGGTTCGCCATCGGGCGACCTTTACGTGGTAATCCACGTTCAGCCACATAATCTATTCGAACGGATTGGTGATGACATCGTATGCGAGATTCCAATCAACTTTACACAGGCGGCATTGGGGGCTGAGGTAATGGTCCAGACACTTTACGGTAAGGTCAAGATGCATGTTCCTGAAGGGACGCAGACGCATTCAGTCTTTAGGCTAAAGGGAAAAGGAATGCCACATATGCATGGACATGGAAAGGGTGACCAGCATGTGAGGGTGATTGTAAAGACGCCCACAAATTTGATGCCTGAACAAAAACGTCTGTTAAAAGAACTGGAGAGTCAGAGCAGCGCTGACAAACCACATTCTAAAAAAAACGGGCGAGGAATTTTTGAAAAGGTAAAAAGTGCATTTGATGTATAGACATATCTCTTTTTGGGAGCAAATAAGGGCAAATCACTGTACCATTTCAATCATGGGATACAAACCTTTAACGTCTCTAAAGACACATTAACATATATATTCATACGTGAGCGTTTAAGATAATTTTTCTCTTTTTAGCGTGTATTTTTTATTTTTTTATATTTGTGGAGTAAACTATAAACATTAATACCGAATATAAAGCATATTCTATAAAAAATATTAATTTTGTTCTATACGTGAATTACGTTAATTCGAAGGTATATTATGAAAATTGTAATCATCGGTGCTGGTGGAGTTGGATATCATATAGCAAAATCGCTCTACCTTACAAACGATGTAGTTGTAATTGAAGAGAATGAGGAAGCTTGTGCCCGGGTAGATGAACTTGATGTTCAGGTAATCAAGGGCAATGGTGCCAATGTGGTGATACTCACTGAAGTGCTGGAAAATGCAGACCTCTTAGTTGCAGTAACAGGTTCGGACGAGGTTAATATTGTCTCATGTATGGCTGCAAAGTTGGCAAACAAAAGCAAAAAATCAATCAAAACGATAGCAAGGGTTTCCAATCCCGATTATATAGATAAGCCTGTCGCAAACCGTGCCGAGATTGGTATTGATGTAATGATCTGTCCTGAACTTGCTCTTGCATCCGAAGTTGCGGACGTTCTTGCCATTCCTTCTGCAATCGACGCAGATGTTTTTGCAGAAGGAAAGGTCGAGATGATGGAATTTGTGGTCTCTCCGGAGAATTCACTTGTTGGGAAAAGGATGATGGATATCAATTTACCTGAGTGTTGTATTGTAAGTGCACTCTTCAGGAATAATGAGGTCATTATTCCACACGGTAACGATACTATTGGGGCAAACGATCATATGGTGGTGATTGGGAAGCCGGATTCCATGAGAGATATTCGTGAGATGTTTGGAGAAGTGGTTGGCTATCGGAGTAAGATAATGATAATAGGGGGGGGTGTGGTCGGATTCTATCTGGCAAAACTGATTGAAAAAAGCAATTCTGATCTTAAGATTATTGAGAAGGATATAGATAGGTGCGGGTATGTGTCAGATTCACTACCGAATATCTTGGTGCTCCATGGTGACGGTACGGATTTGAATCTCCTGAAAGAGGAAGGCGTACAAGAGATGGACGTTGTCATTGCGGTTACAGATAGTGATGAAAAGAACCTGTTATGTGCCCTCTTGGCAAAGCAGCTTGGTGCCAAAAAGGTAATTGCAAGGGCTGATCGTTCTGAATATTTGCCATTATTTGAAATAGTTGGTGTTGACAGTGCAGTCAGTCCGAGAGAGGCCACCGTAAATGAGGCATTGAAATTGACAATGGGTACACGCATACAGGCGGTTTCCAGTATAGAAGGTGAGAAGGCCGAGATTATAGAGTATACCACTTCCGAACGCTCAAAGATTGTAGGCAAACCTTTAAAGAAAGTCAAATTCCCGGCTGGGGCGATTATCAGTATGATTGTGCACAAAGGCAAAACAATTGTTCCGAGGGGTGCTTATATGGTTGAGGAAGGCGACCGTGTGGTTATATTTTCACTACCATCTGCAATTCCAGAGGTTGAGAAGCTTTTTGAATAATCCCGGGGATTCTGATGAATTTTAAGATCATATTTAATGTATTAGGTGGTCTGCTTCGTCTTCTTGGTATTCTAATGATTATTCCTTTAGCTGTAGCCTTCTATTACAGGGAACCATTGTATCCCTTTTTTGTGGCGGTTGCAGTGAGCGTTCTTACAGGAACGATATTTTCGTTTAGCTATAAGTCTGATGAGGAGTGGAAGCAAAAAGAGGGTTTTGCAATCGTTGCACTTGGATGGCTTGCTGTAGCGGTATTTGGGGCAATTCCATTTTTCCTCGATGGGATATCTCTTATCAATGCACTCTTTGAGTCCATGTCAGGCTTTACAACAACCGGTGCGACGATCTTTGTTGATATAGAAAGCCATTCAAAAAGCATTCTCTTCTGGCGTAGCATGACACAGTGGCTTGGAGGTATGGGTATAATTATGCTTTTCATTGCCATCCTGCCAAAACTGGGAGTTGCAGGAAGGCAATTGTTCCGTGCGGAGGTGCCAGGACCCACAGAAGATAAACTAAAGCCAAGGATAAGGGAGACAGCAAAAATCCTATGGATGGTATACGTGGTTATCTCGGTAATAGAAGTGGTTGTACTTCTGGTTGCTGGTCTGTCATTGTATGATGCTGTTACCCATACTTTCGCTACAATGGCATGTGGTGGTTTTTCACCTTATTCAAACAGTATTGCAGCATTCAACAGCCCTATGATAGAGGGTATCATTACTCTGTTCATGTTTGTGGCAGGCGCAAACTTTGCTCTCCATTACCGCATGCTTTATGTTGATAAAAAGAGCCTTATAAATGACAACGAGTTCAAATTCTATACTTTAATTATCATATTCGCAACGGTTTTGCTTGCAATATTGCTCTGGAGTAATATGGGGGAAAGTGTTTTTGGTTCTTTAAGGTATGCCGTATTCCAGGTAGTTTCGATCACCACCACAACAGGTTTTGCAACAACTGATTTTAATCTGTGGTCGGATTCTGCGAGAATGGTATTAATTACCGTCATGTTCGTTGGAGGCTCAGCAGGCTCAACTGCAGGCGGGATCAAAGCAGTACGTGTACTCCTGCTGTTAAAATACGCGCGCAAGGAATTGTTCAAATCGATTCATCCAAAAGCGGTAAAATCTGTAAAATTCAATAATAAAAGCGTACCTGATGAGGTTCTACAATCAATTGTCGCTTTTGTTGTTATCTATCTTCTGATATTCCTTGTGAGCTCCGTGATGTTGGCTGTACTTGGGATGGATATTATCAGTTCGGCAACTGCATCCATTGCAACTCTAGGAAATATCGGTCCGGCATTTAACCAGGTTGGACCCATGGAAAATTATGATATTGTTCCGTTACTTGGAAAATTGGTTTTGATAGCAAATATGTGGATTGGAAGGCTTGAGGTTTTCACTGTTATTGTAATGCTGACACCGGAATTCTGGAAAAAATAGTAGAAAATCTCGTTAATAGAGACAAAAATCTGAGTATTCCTTCTAATATACACATTTTAAGTCTGCTCGCAGCATTCTATGACCTGTAGCTAAAATCAATTTCGTTTTTAACAACATCCTTGAAAAGGTACCTTAAATCCCAGAGAAGCTTTTTATTTGCTTTAAAGAGGGCGTAAAGAAGATCCATCAAACTCATGCTGGTGAAGTTGACATCTTTTAAGGAATATGCAAGAGAATTCAAATCCTCATCTGTAAACTTGACAAACGTATTTTTGACCATTAGACTGTTATCAATTTCTCTTCCAATCGTTGCACGCCATCTCTTTTCGTAGTCATTCAAAGCATTTATGGATACGTCTCCTGCGGAGATTGCCTTAGCAGCAACTTCTCCTGCGATTTTTCCAGCATCCATTGAATTGATTATCCCACCACCTGTGATAGGATCGGATTGTCGTGCAGCATCACCCACAAGCATGAGTCCATTTGCAATCGTTTTCTCAATAGTGCCTTTCACAGGTACACCACCAACAACCATTTCTATGATCTTAGCATCAGGCATGTGTTCCTTAAGAAAATCGGATAGTAGTGTCACAGCTCTGTATTTACCGGATTTACTGCCAAGTATCCCTATCCCGACATTGGCCTGGTTCTTGCCTTTTGGAAACACCCAGATGTAACCTGCAGGTGCGATTTTGTTTCCAAGATAAAAATGGCAGTAATCCTGATCTATATTTTCACCGATTACTAAAAACTGGGCACATGTTTCAATGTCCGAAAGGTGGATGCTTGTATCGATACCTGCCCACCTGCCAACTTTTGATTCCACTCCATCTGCACCTATTACGATTTTGGAACGAATCTTGTACTCATCACCCAGATGCATGAGATTCACGCCACGAACGAAACCGTCTTCTATGACAAGTCCCGTTGCTCTGGTTTTAACGTTTATTTCTGCACCTGCCATGGCGGCTTCATAAGCAAGCGCCCTATCGAACACTTTGCGTTCAAGGACATACCCGACTTCTCCGCCAGATATTGATTCAGACATTTCAACCTTTGTTCCGTTCGGTGAAAATATGCGGGAACCCTTGACATCAGCACATATCCACCGATAGTCAGGTTCGATGTGCCTCCGAATACTCATTTTTTTAACACCCTCGCCACACCTGACTGGGTCTCCAATCTCTTGGCGTTTTTCTATTAATAGTACATCAAGACCCTTTTGGGCTGCGGTTCTTGCGGCAATCGAGCCCGCTGGACCTGCACCCACGACGACCACGTCGTAACTGTCTTTCATTTCTTCACCTCAATGGCTCCCACAGGGCAGACCTTGGCACAAATTCCGCATCCAGTGCAGTTTTTATCTACTTCGATCCAGGTTTCGATAAGTTCAAGTGCGCCGCTCGGACACACGCCTACACATGCACCACAGTAACCGCATTTATATCTATTAATGTGAATGACCACCATTTATCACCCATAAACGAAATGTAATGGTATCCTAATTACCTTAATCAAGATATATGTTTTGTTAATCAAACACAAAAAAGATGAACTTGTCAACTGAATTTGATAATTAACAGGGTAAAGAACTCGGGACAAATATGTTAGAGAAACAGGGGTTTCCATCTGCAGGCTAAGGAATACACTTAATAACAAATCTTGATTACTTATTGTTATGGGAGTTAATAGCGAAGAAAGTAAGAAAAAGCTTGTGATTATTGGCGGTGGTGCGGTTGGGATGGCTGTTGCAACACACACACACCGGTGTGGTGGCTATTCTATTACAGTGCTATCTAAAGATTCGCACACTGCATACAGCCAGTGCGGAATCCCTTTTGTACTCGGTGGTGAGATTAAGGATTTTAACAGCTTGTTAATCAGAAGTATTGAGTACTTTGAACAGATGGGGATCAGGACGAGGCTGAACACTGTGGTTGATGACATTGATTTGGATACAAAAACCATTGGTTGCAGCGGTAAGAGGGTTCATTTTGATAAACTGGTAATTGCAACCGGAAGTGTGCCATATGTTCCAGAAAGCATTGAATTCGACAGGTCACTTGGCAACGTGTTTACTCTCCGCACCCTCACGGATGGCGTTAAGATCGATGATGCATTTAAGTCAGCTAAAAATCTGGTAATCATAGGTGCAGGTTCCATTGGAGTGGAAGTGGCATTGGGGGCGGTAAAACGTGGGATTTCCACGACGTTGGTTAATCGCGGTCATTTTATACTCTCGCACAACATTGACCCTGATATGTCGGAAATTGTTCGCATGTATCTTGAATCAAAAGGCTTGAACTTGATAACTGGTTCGATCCCGGAATCAATAACCGGCAGTGGAAATGTGGAATCTGTGACCATTGGAGGTAATCATATTCCGGCGGATGTCGTGATAATCTCAACAGGTGTGAAACCTGAAACCTCGCTTGCAAATAGTGCAGGTATAACTATCGGCAGTACAGGAGGTATTGTGGTAAATGAAAACCTGAATGTAAGTATAAATGACGATTTCCATCCAGATGTGTATGCAGGTGGAGAATGCGTAGAAGTCCATGCTTTTGTAACGGGTGAACCCATGCTGAACCAGCTTGGAAGTGAAGCAAGACGTATGGCTGCACGTATCACGGATAACCTGTGCGGCACTCTTTCAACAATGCCTTTCCTTGTAAATCCATGGGTATGCATTGCCGGAGGTCTCCAGATAGGATCAGTGGGTCTCACTAGCCAAGTTGCTTTGAAAAGCGGTATAAAAGTTATAACAGGAATGTCCAAGGGTGAAACCCGTGCAGGCTACTATCCAGGAGGCAGCCATATATTTATAAAGCTACTCTTCAGGGAACGCCACCTGATAGGTGCACAGGTGATTGCAGGTGAAGGTGTTAAAGAGCGCATAGACTGTCTTTCCTTTGCAATCAAAAAACGTTTGACAATTGATGACCTTTTAAATATGGAAACATGCTATGCACCTCCAGTATCTATGCTTGTGGACCCACTCAGGTACGCAGCTGAAGATGCACTTAAAAAGATGCAGCAGGAATGACATGATTAAGATTGATGGTTCATACGGCGAAGGAGGAGGGCAGATCGTCAGGACTGCAGTGGCCCTCTCTGCGGTGACAGGTGAGGAGGTTTGCGTAAAAAACATACGCAAGAACCGTCCTGAACCCGGGCTTAAGGCACAGCACCTGAAAGCAATACAGACGGCTGCACTGATATGTGATGCATATGTGACCGGTCTTTCACTTCAATCTACCAGAATCTGTTTTTCTCCAGAGGAAATTAGGGGGGGTAAACATGAAATCGACATCGGAACTGCCGGGAGTATCTCGTTACTGCTACAGTGTCTCATGCCAGCTGCGGCACACGCAAGAGACGAACTCGAACTTATCATTAAAGGGGGTACGGATGTTGCTTGGTCACCACCCATTGATCATCTGATAAATGTCACCAATAATGCCTTATCTAAAATGGGGTATGATTGTGAAATAGAGGTTCTTGCACGTGGATATTATCCAAAGGGTGGTGGATGTGTGCGTGCACGGATTGAACCTTCAAAACTTAAATGCTACGACTTTACGATGGAAAAGTGTCAGATATCCGGTATATCACATTGTTCAAACCTGCCCAAACATGTGGCAAAAAAACAGGCGGATTCTGCTGCCGAATCGGTTAAAGCCGCAGGATATGGGTGCCACATTAATACTGAATATGCACAACATTTTTCCACAGGTAGCGGAATAACGTTATGGTGTGGCCTGCTTGGTGGAAGTGCGCTTG
Source organism: Methanosarcinaceae archaeon (assembly GCA_016926455.1). Classification (GTDB taxonomy): domain Archaea; phylum Halobacteriota; class Methanosarcinia; order Methanosarcinales; family Methanosarcinaceae; genus JAFGQV01. The sequence continues at coordinate 10,582 of JAFGOO010000211.1, forward strand.
GAAAGAGGGGTTTGCCTGCCGAGAAGGTTGGAAGGAGTGCTGCAAAAGAACTGCTAACTGAGTTAGAATCAGGTGCTTCTGTGGATGTGCATCTTGCCGACCAGTTAATCCCATATATGGGGCTTTCAGGAGGTGGTTCTTATACAGTGAGGGAACTGTCCCAACATACAAGAACGAACATCTGGGTAACGGAGCAATTCCTTGATGTGATTTTCAAAATACAAAAAAGAGATAAATTGTTGGAAGTATCAGTCAATCAGACTGTTTAATCTTCTGGTTCCACTACACTAATGTAATCCACTGGCACGCATTCTGCTAATACTATATCATCGTTTACGGTCATGATAGAAATTCCATCCTCCTGTGCGGCCTTTGCATCGATCTCAAGGACGATGGGGTCGTCAGTATGGACTGAGGCGGCTTCATTCGCTCTTTTGTAGGATGTACTGAGATGAACATATCTCTGGCGTATCGGCTGTATTCCGTTCTCAAGAAGCATATCCACTTCTTCTTGGCTAGCGCCGTAGTAAAGGTTCAGTAGTTCGTTTTCCGGATAGTCCAGTTCAACGTCAACAGAATGCCCGTATCGTGCTCTTATAAGTGAACCGTCGATTTCGTACCTATTTTTTTCATCGGATTGAACAAGAGCAATGAGACGCTCCTGTGTTGCCCATTTGTACCTTCTTTTCATGATATCACAAAGATGATCAATTTCCACCCAGCCCCTGAGATTCATTTTAAGGCCAACATCATCAGGAAAATGTCTGAGTGCACCTGAAATGAATCTTCCAAGACGCTCCTCACGCTCAGTATCAAGCACATACCTCCCCTCGGTTCCACAGGCAGGACATGCATCACCTCTGAAGTAGCCATGTTCTTCACATTTGCGAATCATGATATCGACATATGTTTTATTGTTAATATATCTTGTTAAAATTATGTATTTCATCAATAGGGTAATCAAGTACTCTAAATATCACAAAGCTTAGCAGTGACAGAACGACTCCTGCAAGCAGTGTGGCTTTAAATCCATACACCTGCAGTAGCATACCGCCAAGGAGGGCACCAGTAATCCCTGCCGCGCCAATCATGGAATTAATTAGACCTGCAGCTGTTGCTTTGTCGGGGTTGCGCTCAACTACCATCTGTGTGGAACCCACATACAGGAACGACCAGGAAGATCCCACTAGGAGCATGCCGGGTATGATGTAGGGGAAAGACGGGGCAAATATGTAGGTTATGAACGCAAGTGCAGAAAGAAGGTACCCCCAGACTACCATTTTCTCGTTCCTTAAACCCTCCAGTCTTCGCATGATCAAGAATTGGAGTGCTGGGTTAATTGCATATATCATGCCTATCCAGAAAGTATTTGCTCCAAGTTCGGTAAGATACAGCGGCAGGATCGTCCAGACAGAGACAGCACCAGTGTGCCGTATGAATAATGAGAGATAAATGCCAATATTTCTGGTGAATGTTTCAACTGAGAAATAACTGACATTAAGTATAGGTTTTTCAATATCCTTGAGCCCAAAGGCGCTGAACAGTGCAAAGCAGTAAAAGAGGGAGGAGATTACAAAAAGGTATTGTATGTTCCCGATCAGTCCAGCAATCAGGTAGCCTGCCAGCCATCCAAGTGACCCAAAGGAACTGAACTTACCAATGCTGCGTTTTTGGTAATGAACGTAGGCAATGAGAGCTGCTGGATACATCCCTACACTGAATCCAGCAAGTCCCCTGGTGACTGCAAGCGAAAGCGGGTCGTATGCAAAGACCTGAAGAAAGAAAGTGATGGCACCGGCGGTTAGCCCTACCATGACAACAATCCGAAGACGGTGGATATCAGCCACTTTTCCAAATATAAAAGATGAGACAAATGAAGATGCACCGAAGATTGCGCTTATGACCCCTATCTCGAAATATGACGCTCCGAGTGACTCAGCTAGGAGCGGGATGAAGATGATGGACATCATGTAGGATGAATTTGTCAAAAGCTGGATTGTGTTGAGCCTCATTGATCCCAACAGGAGTTAGGTATATTTTAAATTATTGTATATGCGGAAAACTTTCGTCAGGTTATTATGCTATATTATACAACACTGACGTTATCTGAAGTTGAAAGTATGCGAGCCAGTTTAAACATATCGTTGGTGCGATTAGAAATTGGGTAGCCGGTGTAATCATGGATGAAATTGATGAAATTTACAACAAACTTGGCGGGATCATCAGCAAAGATGAGTTTTTAGAAAGGGTTAATGAAAAGATCGAACTAATGAGCGGTCTGTGTGATAAGAAGACGGCAGCAATGCTTGTTGCTCATGACCTGGGTGTTACCGATACCGGCAGGGATATTACAAAGGTTGCAGATATTACCGCAGACATGGGTAATGTGAATTTTATCGCTAAGGTAATGTCCGTATTTCCTGTCAGGGAGTTTAACCGTAATGACGGAAGCATCGGCAAGGTGGGCAATCTCATCGTTGCCGATGAGACAGGTTCGATCCGCTTGACACTCTGGGATGATAAGGCAGATATGATCATGACAAAGAGCATCATTGCCGGTCAGAATGTCCAAGTAAGCGGCTATGCGAAAGAAGGTTACTCGGGGATCGAGGTCAATGTTGGTAGGAATGGTGTGCTCATCAGGACAGACGAGGTCGTGGAAGCCGCGCTTAAGTCGCAGAAGATTAAAGATATCAAGGACGGTATGGGGGATATCAATATCTCAGGGAGGGTGCTGGATATTTGGGATGTCAAGACGTTTGCCAGAAAGGATGGCTCAGAGGGTCGTGTGTGCAATATCCTGATTGGGGATGATACCGGCAAGATTAGGGTAACGCTCTGGGACGATAAATCGGATTTCACAAAGGAACTGAATATCGATGATTCGGTTGTGATCATAAATGGCTATGCCCGCGAGAACAATTTCAGCCAGCAGGTGGAGATTCAGGTCGGCACCCACAGCGTGATAAAAAAAGCAGATACTGCGGTCGAGTACGCCGAGACCTTCGTGCCTATTGCGGATATAGTGCCTGAGGAAGTGTATTCTATCAAGGGTGCAGTATCAGGACTTGGAGAACTCAGGGAATTCACAAGGGATGACGGTAGTCTTAGTATGGTATCCAACATCTATGTTTCCGACGATAGCGGGCGCATACGAGTTGCACTCTGGGCAGAGAATGCAACACTGGTTGATGAACTTGATATCGATACACCTATCCAGATTATCGATGCCTTTGCAAAATCCGGCTGGAACGATGAAGTGGAACTCAGTGTGGGCAACAGGAGCAGGGTTGTTATTTTGTAGAGGTTTAGGGAAGGTATTTTTGATACAGGCTACCCGGAAATTGCGGCATTGTACATTCTAGCACCTCTGGGTGCCATTTCCAACAGGATATACAATTTCAAAGATAGTACTGGAGGAAGCAAAGAAATGATGGATTTGATATTTGATTTTACTGAAAGGTTGCTCGGGGTGAAAACAGGAACTTTTATGCAGCATGCAATAAAAATGGAGGAAAAGGTATCAGTGAACTGGTGTTTGCATTAGTGAACATACCATAAGCGTGCCAGTCTATGTACCAATGTTGATATTAAGAGGACTCAGAAGAACTACTCCAAATAATCGAAGATTATTATCAGCAAATGATTGCATTAGATTTAATTTTAAATAATCTTATTGATTCACAGAAAAAAAGGAGATACATAAAAAATGAATCACAATATCAAACTAACATATTTATGCCTATTAGTTTTTACAATTATTCTAACAGGAATTTCTAATGCTGAAACAGGGTTTTCTGGTGACGAACGTGTAACGGCAGAGATACAAGAAATAACTCCTAGTTCAGTAGGCATCGATGAAGAATTCACCTTAGGAATTAATCTTGAGAGCTCCGGCACCAGAGTTCCTGAGAATATTACCTTTGAAATAATAAGCATCCCTCCAGACATCATAGTTACAGAAAATCTGGTTACGCATATTCCTAAATTAGTTTATAGTACAAGTGGAAGGTACCTGGTATATCACATGAGAACAACTCCTGATGCTAATCCTGGCCCTCATATTATAAAAATGAAATTAACATATGGAAATGAGCAGGTTAAAAGATCAGAAGATTATCAAGTTGAAATAAGAGTTATAGGGGAAGATGCAGAACCAAGAATATCTTCTGTCAATACAGATCCTGAATATATCTATGAAGGAGATACAGTTGATTTAAGGTTAGGCATAGAAAACTTTGGTGATACACTAGCAAAATCTGTAGAAGTTAGTTTAGATCATGATTTTAAAGGAATTAAAAACTCTACAATTGGAACTCTTGACTTAAATGGCAGTCAAATTGCATTATTCAAGTTTAAGGCAAACAAGTCAGGAGAGTTTGAAATCCCTGTTATTATAGAGTATGAAGATGATTTTGGTAAGCAAAAAGATGAATATGACATTAAAATAACTGTGCTTGATAAAAAAGGAAGTTTGAATCTTGCATCTGTAAAGGTTGATCCGGTTCTTCCTTATATGGGTGATACTGTAGAATTGACCATGAGAATCGAAAACTCTGGTGACAGAACAATAAATTCAATAAGAGTCTATATCGACCATCCATTCAAAGGATTAAAAGAATCCTTTATCGGGACTCTTGATCCAAATGAAGACGGACCTGCAGTAATTACGTTTATAGCTGATCAGGCAGGAGAATACGAAATCCCTGTAACCATAACGTATAGTGATGATTTTGGAGAAGAACAAATTGAAACGAAAGTCAATCTTATTGTCATGGAAGAGGAAGGTGGAGCAGGAACAGCTGTAATTGTATTGCTGGTCTTAGCAGTTATTGGAGGACTAATCTATACTAATTATAAAACAACAAAATCAAAAGATAAGGTAATTAAGCAGTTAATGGAAGGAAGCGGTAACTCTGCTAACAACAAAAAATAATGAGGGGTTTCCACTATGATTAACGATATCAGGGTGGGGGCCCTCATTGCATACTGCAGTGTAAAAAGAGGAAACAAAAAAACACTAATGTTCATAGTTTTTGTTCTCTCACTCATTTTTATGAATTTAGTATTCCTTCCATCAATGATAGGAGGAATGACAGTTTTATTTACTGGATTCATGCAGGACTACCCTTACGGGGATATTGTCATTGAACCAATGGATGACAACACCTACATTAACAATGCTGATAACGTTTTGAAGAAAGTCAGAGCGATTGAAGGTGTGAGAGCTGCAACAAAACGATTGGACGCTGGAGCATCTATTGAGCATAAACAGAAAGTTGTAGGAGTAACTGTAACAGGTTTGCTCCCTACAGAAGAGCATGAAATTTCACAGTACCCCTACATTATCAGTGAAGGAGATTTCTTAGGAGAGCTTTCCAGGAATGAGATTATCATTGGTGCTATGATCGCAGGTACAGGTTTTGGATCAGAAATATATGATAATCTGGGTGAAGTAAGACCCGGATCACTTGTTGATGTAACATACAGCAATGGTGTAAAGAGGACCTATAAAGTCAAAGGCATCATGGAAGGCTCATTTGAACTTGTTGATCTTAATGCTTTAGTTCACTACAAAGAAATCGAAGAAGTGTATGGTTTAGAAGAGAGTAAAGCCACTAGTGTAGTCGTAAGGGTTGACAAGCAAGGGAGTGAAGATCAAGTAAAGGATAAAATAAGAGAAGCTGGGGTTAATGAGCAAATCTTCACATGGGCTGATAAGTCAGAAACTCTCATAAAGCAAGCAATGCAAAGCATGGGTGCTATAGATACTATGTCAAAGTTTGTTAGTTTGATCGTAGGTGCAGCATTAGTCTTTATCATTATTTATATCAATGTACTTAATAGAAAAAAAGAGATCGGTATTTTAAAAGCAGTAGGCATTACTCCAAGATCAATTGTATTATCCTATGCATTCCTTAGCACGTTCTATGTTTCCTTAGGAATACTCGCAGGATTGATACTATACTTTTCACTTATGTTCTACTTCCAGGCGAATCCAGTAACATTCTACGAAACTATGGAAATAAGACCCCAAATCGATCCTATGCTGCTTATTGAAAGCATAGTTACCATGCTTACACTATCAGTGATAGCCGGGATACTCCCTGCCTGGAGTGTATCAAAAGAGAGCATACTCAAAGCCATATGGGGACGATAAAAAATGATCATAGTGAAAAACCTAAAAAGATATTATGGAACAGGTAAGACTGCTGTCAAGGCTCTCAGGGGGGTTTCGTTTGAAATAAAGAAAGGGGAATTTTTAGCGATAATGGGTGCATCTGGAAGTGGAAAAACGACTCTGTTAAGGATATTGGCATTGTTAGACGACGCAACAGATGGGGAATATACCATTCGGGGATTGCAGGTTTCAAGCCTGCCTGAAGCAGAAAGAAGTTATTATCGGCTAACTCAAGTCGGTTATGTCTTTCAGGATTATGCACTCATTAATGAAATGAGTTCTGCAGAAAATGTTTATGTGCTTTCCATGATGGAAGGAAAATCGAGAAAGGAATCTTATGAGACTGCACTTGAAGCATTAGATAAGGTTGGTCTGAAAGGAAAATATAACAGAATTCCTGATGAACTATCTGGTGGAGAAAAGCAGAGAGTGGCAATCGCAAGAGCAATCGCAAAAAAACCTGACATATTGTTTGCTGATGAACCGTGTGCAAATCTGGACACTACCAACTCAAAACAAGTACTAGATGTATTCAAAGAGCTGAATGAAAAACATGGTCAAACAATTGTAATGGTGACACATGAACCATGGCATCTTGAGTATGTTGATAGAGTGATTACCCTCGAAGATGGTAATTTAATTAGCGATGAGAAAAAATGAAAGATTTAAGAATTATGGAATTTATATCCCAAACAAATTATCTTCTGAATTCCATTAAATTATGGATTTAATAGTCGTGATCAGGAGGAGTGCTTTATGGTCAAGTATGCTTTGCATGCAAAGCCGCATATTCTCTGGACTTTCCGGTAAAGATTTTGTTAAAGATTTTTTGTTTTAATTGTCATCAGATGAAGACTCTGAAAACCAAAGAAGTGATATAGGACAGCTAAAGCTATCCAAAATCTTACTACTCCCACGACTAAAGTCTTGGGGTTCTTTTATTGAACCCTAAAGGAGTCTTATCCTCTAATGAGTTTAAGCAATTGCTGATTC
>JAFGOO010000212.1 GCA_016926455.1 Methanosarcinaceae archaeon
GCTAAACTCAATCAGAACCTGATTAATTGTAAATTTGATGAGCCGATTTCAGAAGCTGCAAGACAGTTTAAGTATCAGGCCGAATCTCCTATGACGTACAAAGTCTTTCATAAGGTTATTGCTGATTTTGTGGAACATATTTATACAAAGGCTCTAAATGCTTCGTGGATGCTGACCGACCCACTTATCGAAGCGATCTTCCTGTTAGAAAATAACTATAGCAGCACTATGTATGGCACCGGTTACACAGCGGCCATGCTAGATGCAGATGATCCTGAAACAGGCGGGATTCAAAATATTCTATCAAATCTCTCTGAGATAATCAAAGATGTTGAACGGCACAAATACATTGAAGGCGTTTTTATATGGCATCTTTATAGCAATAACTGGGATGTAAGATGTGAGATTGCACGGCTTCTCCTGAAAGATTACCGACATTTTATACCGGAACGACTACAAAAATGCGCGCCAGCACAATTAATAGATGAAATTCCGTTAATCGTTTATAGACATATCAGCAGCGATTCGGTATTGCAGCAGATATCATTCTATAACGAAAAGTCACTAAATATTGAAACTTTATTCAATGAAGAAACCTTGTAACCGCCAAACCTATTTGTGAAGAATAGGTTTGGCTTGATAGATCATGGCAAGAATAAAACTTAATTCGATGGATAAGATAAAAATATTCAAAGGACTCTTTATGGGTTTAAGAAATGTTTACGGTACTTATGATTCCAAAACCGGAAAAGTCAGACAGGTGAAAGAACCGGTAACCGATGAGGTAATACATGCACATCTGACAGGAAAACAATCATATGGGGTTTATCTTTTGACAGGTTCAAAGACTAAAGCACTGGCAGTTGATTTCGATGAAGATGACTTATCTTTTCCTATTGATTTTGTTGTTCATGCAAAAGAGCACAAATTGTCCGCTTATATTGAAAGAAGTAAATCCAAGGGTTATCATGTTTGGATATTCTTTGAACCGAGAGGAGTAACTGCTAGTAAAACACGGCTTGTAGTCCAAAAGATTCTTGCTGATATGGGTAAAACCGGAACTGAGATATTTCCCAAACAGGATACATTAGACAACGGTATTACATATGGTAATTTTATAAACGCACCATTGTTTGGTTCACTTGTGAAAAAAGGGAAAACTGTGTTTGTTGATCCGGATGATCCGGTGAAAGTTTATCCCAACCAATGGGAACTGCTTCAAAATATTCAACGAGTGCCTGAGTCAGTACTCGATGCTATCATTGAAAAGTGTAATTTAAATAATCAGACTCAACCTGCTAGAGGGGTAAATCATAACAGTAGTTATCATTCGGATGATGATATATCACACTTTGGGCTGCCTCCATGTGCAAGAAAGATGTTGGCAGAAGGTGTAAGTTCTTATCAGCGTGTTTCATGCTTCCGACTGGCTGTTCATCTGAAACGGAACGGTCTTCCTTTTGATCTGACATTGACAATATTAAAGGCCTGGGCTAAAAAGAATCACCCGGCTGATAATAAACGCATAATTACCGAAAATGAAATTGAGTACCAGACTAAATGCGCTTTTGAAAATACTTATCGAAGTTTTGGGTGTGAAGACCCGGCTATAAATGCTTACTGTGATAAAAATTGCCAGTTATATGCATATACAATAGGAAAACGTTCAACTTGATTTTATCGGAGAAAAAGTGGTTACTCTAAGTGAACAAAATATCACGAATTCAAAAATCAATAAACTCGATATGAGCCAGGAAGTCCTCAGACGAAGGTATCTGCTGAAAGATGATTTTGGGCACATTATAGAAACTCCAGACCAGATGTATTGGCGCGTCGCTAAAAGTGTTGCAGCAGTCGAATCCAGTTATGATACACAAAAACAAATAATTCCATTATTACCAGAGATATTTTATAAAATGATGGCCGAAGGTAAATTCCTTCCTAACAGCCCAACTCTTATGAATGCAGGAAGGCCGAATGGCTTGCTTAGTGCCTGTTTTGTTCTGCCAGTAAATGACAGTATACCAGAAATTTTTGAAGCAGTTAAAAACACAGCCTTGATACAGAAGGCAGGAGGTGGGACAGGATTCGCGTTTGACAAATTAAGGCCAACGGGTGATATCGTTACATCCAGTGGCGGGACAACCTCGGGCCCCATTAGTTTCTGGCGGGTGATAGCCGAAACGACAAATGCCATTCAGCAGGGAGCTCACAGGCGTGGAGCAAATATGGGGATGATGAGTATCGAACATCCGGATATAATAAGGTTCATCAATGCTAAAAATAATTTGACCGCATTTAACAATTTCAATATTTCCATTAAACTAACAGATAAATTTATGAACCTTCTTGATCGGACACCCGATGTTCCACACATCGTGACCAATCCAAGGACGAGGCAACAATATTTTATTCCAAAGACTGTTGACATATATTCATATCGAATGGGAGACTTAAGACCAGTAACTGAAGCCAATAGCGATTATTATACTATTGGTGACATCTGGAAAATGATTATCTTCAATGCACACGCAACAGGCGAACCAGGCATCTGTTTTATTGATCGGATCAATAAAGATAATCCTACTCCTGACTTAGGCCATATAAATGCTACAAATCCCTGTGGAGAACAGCCATTGCTTGATTATGAGGCTTGTAACCTTGGTTCTATTAATATATCTAAATTTGTTTTACCGGATGGCAGTGACTTGGATTGGCAAAGACTTGCAACTACGATTTTCTATTCCGTGAGGTTTCTGGATAATGTCATAGACGCAAATCACTGGCCGATCCCTGAAATACGTAAAATAAGTCTCAGCAACAGAAAAATAGGTCTTGGAATTATGGGCTTCGCTGATGCACTGATCCAGTTAAGTATTCGCTATGATAGTGAAGAAGCCGTTAATTTTGCACAAAGATTAGGGCAATTCGTTCAGGAGCATGCTCATAATACAAGTTGCAAACTCGCTGAAAAACGAGGTTGTTTCCCAAACTGGCATGGAAGTATTTGGGATACTGATTTTCATATTCCGATGCGAAATGCTGCATGTACTACTATAGCACCAACCGGCAGTATCAGTATAATCGCTGGCTGTAGCAGTGGTATCGAACCTATATTTAGCTTTGCGTACAAACGTCGGGCTCTTGATGGTCGAGAATTTGTACAACTGCATCCTCTACTTGAAAAATTGGCTTCTGAACAGGGATGGATTGATGAAAAGTTAAAAACAATATTGATATCAGGACAAGATATTGAAGACATTCCAAATATCCCCACAGAACTCAAAGAAATATTGGTTACAGCTCATCGGATATCACCTGAATGGCATATTCGCATTCAAGCTGCTTTTCAGGCTAATATTGATAATGCTGTTTCCAAGACAGTTAATTTGCCTGCTGATGCAACTGTCGATGATGTAGGAAAAGTATTTCAGCTTGCTTATAATCTCAAATGTAAAGGTGTTACAGTTTACAGAGATAATAGCCGGCGTCATCAGGTTTTCTCAGCAGTTCAACAAAGAGCAGAGCCGGATAGAGTTTCTTTTCAACCTAGAGCACGGGCCAGGATCACTGCTGGTAAGACAATGAAGTTTCGGATGGGCTGCGGCACTCTTTTTGTCACTGTAAATAAAGATGAAAAAGGAATATGTGAAGTGTTTGCCAATCTTGGTAAGGCCGGTGGATGCCCAAGTCAGTCTGAAGCTACATGCAGAGCTATTTCAGCAGCTTTGAGGTCTGGTGTCGATCCAAAAGTTTTGATTGATCA
>JAFGOO010000213.1 GCA_016926455.1 Methanosarcinaceae archaeon
GTATGCAGAATCCCGAAGAGATTCTATGATCTCATCCCATATTCCTTCTTCTGACCACCTTCTCAATCTTCTCCATGCTGTAACCCCAGCACCATAACAAGGTGGCAGATCTCGCCACCGACAACCTGTGATCAGTACAAAGAGAATACCATTGATGACCTTACGGTCATCAGCTCTCTTTCTTCCGGTTATCGGTTGTGGTGGTAAAAATCGTTTAATAAACTTCCACTGTTCATCCGACAGTTCTTTAAATCCCATTCAAATCCCCATACTACTATTGTATAAAGGGGTATTTATACTTATGAAACCAGTTCGTTATTAAACGAAACAAAATGCCTCGGACCGCACTTCAAAAGCATAACCTAGATTCGCAACATTAATAATCAATATGAACACTATAAATCGATATGACACTGTTATCCAAAGTTGAACTAACCGAATTAATCTCTGGAACTCCTCCTCTTGTTGAGAGCATGATAGACCCTGGAATACAGATTCAACCCAACGGTGTCGAAATGACACTTAAGCAGGTGGAAATACTCGATGGCACCGGAGCAATTGATTTTGATAATTCCAGCCGAAAAATACCAGATAGCAGGATTCTTGAATTCGGGAGTGATGAATGGATACACCTTCCGGAGGGCTGTTATAAGGTACTCTTTAACGAGATCGTGAACATTCCAAGGAATCTGGCAGCCACCGCAAAACCTAGGTCGAGCCTGCTCCGTTGTGGTGCTACCCTTGAAACAGCAGTATGGGATGCAGGATACCGGGGGCGCAGTGAAAGCATGCTTGTTGTTCATAATCCTTTGGGCTTTAAGCTTAAGAAGAATGCACGAATCATGCAGCTTTTGTTCTATCATCTAAAAAGCGAAGTTTCTGCAGGATATTCAGGCAGATACCAGAATGAAAATATCTAATTTAGTGAACTACCACATCATAAATAGCTTGCTTCCGGTTTCAAAGAACACACGCTGATTTCTCCACAGGCTTTAAATCGGGAAGTTGCTGCCCTACTACGTTACATTGCTGACTTATTAGGCTTTACATATACTGATATAGAATGGTATTCATCACAAGAGTTATCGAGCCTAATAAGTAACAATCCCATATATATTTTGATGTGACTACAGACATTGACGTAATTCGTCTTCCTTTTGAAAACGTTGGTTTTCTTACTTCAAAGATGATAAAACCAGACAATTTACCATGAACTAAAATTCTTGAAGTTTACCTTCCAAAAAGTTATTTAATATCAAACTCTATTCCACTTCTATGAGTGAAATTGGCAAATCTGTGAGGATGGAACGTATATTTGATCGAAATAGCGGCAAAACAATTATAATTCCAATGGACCATGGTGTGGGTGCAGGCCCCCTCAAAGGCCTGATAGATATGCCTTCCACAGTGAACAAGGTTGCAGAAGGTGGTGCAAATGCAGTACTCGGGCACATGGGACTACCTAAATACGGACACCGAGGCTATGGACACGATGTAGGGCTTATTATCCACCTCTCGGCTTCAACTTCTCTTGGACCAGACCCAAACCACAAAGTACTGGTGACCACTGTCGAAGAAGCGATTAAAGTGGGGGCTGATGGAGTATCGGTTCACATAAATGTGGGTGCAGAAGACGAAGCTGATATGCTTCAGGACCTTGGTTTTGTAGCAAGGAAATGCGACGAATGGGGAATGCCACTTCTTGCAATGATGTATCCAAGGGGTGAAAAGGTTACCTCCGAACATAACGTTGAATACATAAAACATGCTGCGAGGATTGGTGCAGAACTCGGTGCTGACATTGTCAAGACGAACTATACAGGAGACATTGATACGTTTTCAGAAGTGGTCAATGGATGCCCAGTGCCAGTTATTATTGCAGGCGGACCACAAATGGATAACGAACATGAACTTCTTCAAATGGTATATGACTCACTTCAGGCAGGCGGAAGGGGAGTTGCAATCGGAAGAAATGTTTTCCAGTCAGATGATCCGATAGCTCTAGTCTCAAATATCTCAAAAATCACACACCATGGTATGACTGTAGAAGAAATACTACACTCTTGAGTAATACTAATCTTTTTTTTAAAGATCAATGTGAGGTACTAGATCACAGCCTGTACAGGGAAGGCACATTGTCTGTGCAACATCGGCCCTGAGCCCATATTTGTCAAGAATACTGCGCGTCATCTTTGCAAGTTTGAGAAGGCGTTCTGCACTGGGTCTTATAGTCGTTGTTTCACCTTCACGGAGTGGATGCGGATTTATTGCGCGGAGTATTGGGATAACACCAATATCTGCCAATTCTTCGACTCCCGCTCTCACAGTTTCGTCAGTCTCACCAAGTCCGATAATAAAGTTAGAATATACATGGTTTCTACCGAATATCTCAACTGCCTCTTTTAATGCCTTAAGTATGAAATCAAGTGAGAAGTCCCCGCATACCTTTTTAAAAATTTCTCTGTCCATTGTTTCAACATTGTATTTAACTTCAGAAACACCGGCATTGTGAAGTTTTTGTGAAGATTCTTTGGTGGGAACTACTGAAACACCAATAGGTACGTTGTATTTTTCCTTAAGCACCCGCACAATTCCAACTGCACGGTCGACCTCATACTCGGGTGATTTTTCAACACCTGATGTCAGTGAAATTGCCTTTAGTTCACCTGCCTTAAAGACATTGTCCACAATTTTTAAGATATCGTCCTTGCTTTTTACTTTTCCTTTGAGTTTCGGAACAGGGCAGAATTTGCAGTCATAGATACATTTCTCACAGAGTGTAATATATGCCTGTTTTGGACAGTGGGCAAGGGCGGTCTCAATTTCCCCACGTACAATCTCGATACCATCCTTTTTTATTACAACCCCCTTATCCAGCTTCTTGACCTTAAGTGGTGAATCTTTGTTAATACCAAGTCTCACGCGATGTTTACCGGATTTGAAGAAAAAGGAACTCTTTCCAGCATCCGGCCCAGCTGTTGAACTTAAATTTGTTCCTAGAACTGAGGCATCCACATCAGCCGATCCGATTGATAACAGCATAGCTTTTATTTCGGCATTCATGTTGCTATTCATAGATTCTAACATCAAATACCAACTCACATTTTAATCATTCATAAAGGTATGGATACTGAATCTTGATGTTGATTGCGGCATTGATATCCCTATAGTACGAAAGGGGACTTCTCGGCTTATAAGTTAAATATTTTGTCCACATAAAATTGTGTAAACTTTTAGATGTTACTAATAATTAAGTTGTATAATATTCTCGATACAATTAAATGTAATGGAAATATCGATGTTGTATCATTTTGATACAATTAGATATCCAATATATGAGGATTTACCATGGACAGGTATGAGCAAGTTATAGAACTAGCAAAAAGGCGCGGTTTTTTATGGAATTCTTTTGAACTATATGGAGGAACTGCAGGATTTTATGATTACGGTCCACTTGGCAGTACCTTGAAGCGTAGGATAGAACATATATGGCGCGATCTTTATGTGATTCAAGAAGGCTTCCTGGAAATCGAAACACCAACAATCGGTATTGAGGATGTGTTTGTGGCATCTGGACATGTTGGTGGTTTTTCCGATCCTTTATGCGAATGCATAAAATGCAGTGAGGCTTTTAGGGCAGATCATTTAGTGGCTAGTATTGTTGAAGTCCCTGACACCCTAAGCAACAAAGAACTGGATATGATCATCAAAGAGAATGGCATCAAATGTCCGGAGTGCGGTGGAGAACTGGGGAATGTATATGAGTTCAACCTTATGTTCAAGACAACTATCGGACCCGGTAGTGGTCGGACTGGATACATGAGACCGGAAACAGCACAGGGTATGTTTATCAACTTCCAAAGACTCTCACGCTTTTATCGTGATAAGCTGCCCTTCGGGGTTACCCAGATTGGCAAGTCCTATAGAAATGAGATATCTCCAAGGCAGGGGGTTATCAGGCTTCGAGAATTCACACAGGCAGAGGCGGAGATATTCATTGATCCTCGGGATAAAAAACACAGAGATTTTGAAAGGTTTGCAGTTACCATTGTAAACCTGTATTCAGAGGAAGGGCAGGATAACGGTTTTGTGGAGCAGATGACACTTGGGGATGCTGTTAATAGGGGTATTGTTGCTCACGAGTTCTTAGCGTACCATATCGCACTGACTAATCTTTTCCTTCAGCGTATTGGTATATCCCAAGCTAAACTCAGGTTCAGGCAGCACAAAAGAGATGAAATGGCACATTATGCTATTGACTGCTGGGACGCCGAGATAGAGACCGATAGATTCGGCTGGATAGAGGTCGTGGGGATTGCAGACAGGACAGATTATGACGTAAATGCACACTCAAAGATGAGCAAGACAGAACTTGCTGTATATGTAGAATATGATGAACCTAGAATAGTTACCAACTTTATGGTAAAACCGGATATGGGCAAACTCGGTCCAGTTTTCAAGGGAAAAGCAAAGGCAGTGTCAGAAGCCCTTAAGATCCTTCCACAGGAAGAACTTGAAAAAGATGAGATAACGGTTGTTATTGATGGTGAGGAAATCACTGTTCCGCCAGATGTGGTGGAGTTTGCAGAGGAGACCGTTAAAGTTAGCGGTGAGACGGTTGTTCCCCATGTGATCGAGCCATCTTATGGCATTGACAGGATATTATACTGTGTTATGGAACATGCTTTTGACGAAGAGATGGTCGTTGCAAATGAGAACGATGAAAATCCAGAGAAAGAAGAACGTATTGTTCTGAGATTTAAAAGTGAGGTTGCACCTGTCCAAGTCGCAGTTCTGCCGCTTCTTACACGAAGCGAATTGATGATTCCGGCAAAGGAGATCGTGATGCAGGTTCGTGAAAGAGGTCTGCTAGTAACCTATGACGATTCCGGAACCATAGGGCGGCGGTACAGACGAAATGATGAGATTGGTACACCTTATTCGATAACCATCGATTACCAGTCCCTTGATGACGAAACTGTGACCATCAGGGACCGCGATACCATGATGCAGGTCCGTGCACCCATTAAAGGAATCTCTGATTTGTTATATAATCTGGTATATAAGGGGAAAAAATTTGAAACCTCAGGAATGCCAATCTAAAACACTTTCACACTGCTTTCCGCAGGTTTAAAAGCTTGAAGGTCATATTTGTTTTAAGCAAGAGAATCATAGAAAACAAATATGACAACTTATATCGACCATTCGCTGATAAGACCCAATACTGTTGAGCAGCGGCTTTATCAATTAAAACTTGCAGGTACGGCACTTGCAGCATCAACTCTTGTGGTCCTTCCCACAGGTCTTGGCAAAACAGTAATTGCGCTACTTATTATGGTTTCAAGGCTTGAAAAGTTCGGGGGCAAGGTACTGGTGCTTTCACCCACCAAACCACTGGTTGAGCAGCATTCATCTTTTTTTAAAAAGACGCTTTATATTCCCGAAGATGAGATACTGACTTTTACAGGCAGCCTGCCACCTGCAACTCGTGCCGAGTTATGGGAAAGGGGAAAAATCATTGTATCTACACCACAGGTGATAGAGAACGATCTACTTACAAAGCGCATTGACCTAAAGGATGTTTCGCATATTACATTTGACGAAGCCCATAGAGCAGTGGGCAACTATGCCTATACCTATGTGGCAGAGAAATATTTTGAGAACGCCAGAAATCCCCTTGTTCTTGGCATTACTGCAAGTCCCGGAAGTTCGGATGAGAAGATACATGAGGTATGCGAATCCCTTCACATCCAGTCGGTTGCAGTGAAGACCGAATCAGACAACGATGTTCTTCCTTACGTGCACAAAAAACAGATAGAATGGAAACACGTAAAGTTGCCTGAGGAAATGAAAAACCTGAAAGAACTATTAGAGAAGGTTCTAGATGACCGTTTCGATATACTTATAGAACTAGGTTTTTCTCTTCCTTATCGTAAGACCACATCCAAACGCGAACTTTTGGCTCTCCAAAAAAGGATGCAATCAGAACTGCGTGGTTACCCTGACCCTAAACTTTACAATTCACTGTCCATTCTGGCAGAGATACTTAAGATCAGCTACGCCGTTGAAATGATCGAAACACAGGGCATTGAAGCACTTTCCAAGTACATCGAACGTCTTGAGAACGAGGCATATTCAAAGAGCGGAAGTAAGGCTGCCAAACGGTTGGCCAATGACCTTTATATGCAGCAGGTTGCCAAGCGGCTGAAAGAATACGATGCAGAACATCCAAAAGTTGCTCTGACAAAGAAAATTGTAAGAGAGCAGCTTGAACAGAAGCCTGAATCTCGAGTAATCGTATTTGCCAATTACAGGGACGCGGCAGAGATGATTACAAATGCATTATCAGAGGTTGTTGGCGTACAGCCGATCCGCTTTGTAGGACAAAGTTCAAAATATCGGGATAAAGGCTTGACACAGAAGCAACAGGTAAATATTATAGAAGAGTTCAAGGATGGAAAATATAATGTCCTTGTTGCAACATCGGTCGCAGAGGAGGGGCTGGATATACCTGCCACGGACCTTGTGCTGTTCTATGAACCGATACCATCGGAAATCCGGAGTATCCAGCGAAAAGGCCGGACAGGGAGGAAACACGAAGGTCGTGTTGTTGTCCTCATCACCAAAGGAACAAAGGATGAGGCATATTACTGGAGCAGTGTTTCCAAAGAGCGTAGTATGCAGATTAATATGCAGGAAATGCAGCAGGTATTGTCATCTCAGGTCAACAAAAAGGAAGAGGCGAGTTTTTCAGACTTTGTACAAAAAGAGGAACAGAAAAAGCTTTTTGAATTTGATTCTGATTCATTAACAGTGATAGTTGACCATCGCGAGATTAGAAGTTCAGTTGTGCACTTGCTGGAGAAATTGGGGGTCGATATATCGGTTAGAGTACTGGAGGTTGGGGATTATGTTCTCAGTGACCGCATTGCCATAGAGCGCAAAAGTGCTGAGGATTTTGTAAATACACTGATCAATCATAACCTGTTCGAACAGGTATCAAACCTCGCACGTTCGTACGATAAACCGGTTCTTATATTGGAAGGCGAGGGGCTTTTCACAGCTAGACAGATAAACCCGAATGCAATCCAAGGTGCACTTATGTCCATTACCCTTGATTTCGGAGTGTCGGTATTATACACCCGTAATGAAGAGGACACTGCATCTCTAATAAGGCAAATAGCAAAACGTGAACAATTCGGTGAAAAACACGAAATAACTATGCATGGCAAAAAGTCATCACCCCTGTTATCAGAACAACAGGAGTATATAGTATCTGCCATTCCAGAGATAGGACCCAAAATGGCACGAAGTCTTCTTATGCATTTCGGTTCTGTGGAAGAGGTAATGACGGCTGATTATGATGAGTTGATGAAGGTCAAACTGGTTGGACCCAAAACCGCAGAAAGGATTCGAGAAGTTGTGGGAAGCGAGTATAAAGGGTAAAAGTTAGGCACTGTGTGATGTTTTTTGTGGTTAAAAACGTTGCATTGCAGTTACAATTTTTTCTTTAATCTCTCAATGATGTCCAGTCCGCGTTCAATCACCTCAAGGTACTCAAATATACGGCGAGTATCGTTTTCTTCCTGCATCAACTGTGCAATGCCAGTCATTTTTTTAAGTATGATATCCTCAAGTGATACAATCTCTTCACCGGTTACAGGAATGGGTGCAACAACTTTTTGTGTGAGAGTAGAGCCAAGCTTTGGTTCTGTAACCTGAGGACTGGGTTCTATTGGTTGCACTGGTTGTATTTTAGAATCACAAACCGGACACACGACCTTTCCGTGATACCTGAACATTGGCGCACCGCAAGTATTGCAGTGATCTGCAAGCATTGTTCCACCAAGTTCCAACAATCTTGATATTTTTTTTATTTTCGCGTCGTTATCGTAATCCATATACTTTCCTCTCGATTTAAACTAATACATTTATATCAATGAAAGTCTTTTTATAGAATATACATATTTAAGGATACATTAAATATTGCTTATTCTTTACTTCAAAGTTATCCAAGGTGATTCAGATGTCTATTAATCCTGTAGAAGTTATTAAACAATGCACACAGATATTAGAGCATATAGCAAACGACAATTCGGTACCAAGAAACATCCGTCGTTCTGCAAATGATGTACTTTCCACCCTTCGAAATGAAAATGAACCTTTATTTTTACGCACTGCGTCCAGCATTTCGATTCTCGAGGACATCAGCAATGACCCGAACATTCCACTACACACTAGAACACTTATATGGAATGTTGCAAGTCAGCTTGAGACAATACCTGTAGACGATTGAAATATCAACTTTATTTGTTTCATTTTTCGAAACTGCAAATCATTCGATTATCATCGACCAGCGAATCTTTTTATAATAATTTTTATTTATAGTGCATCACAATTTTATTTAAAATAACAACAGTTATTATATGGCTATAAACCATTTAAATGGATGCACTATGATTAACGATATCACAACCAGAATACTGGAGAACTTCGAGGCAAAGGACAGGGCGCGTGAGAAAGGGCTTTTGGTGTCGCGGAGTGTTGTTCGAACATGTGGAACTGCTATACGCCACATCCACAGAGGCGATTTTGATAATGCTGCGCAGATGATTGGAAATGCACGCAAGTCACTTGAATTGATGGATTCACAGCTATTGGATCATCCTGATATCTATTACGGGGGGTTTGTGGAACATGCCCAGCAGGAGTTTGTTGAATGTGCAGTATTACATAGCCTGCTGCGTCATGAGATGGATAAGGTTACCATACCTTCACCAGAAGAACTTGGTGTGGGATATGCAGCATATCTCAATGGTCTTGGAGATGTGATAGGAGAACTTCGAAGACATATAATTGACCTTATACGGCAGGATAAGCCAGAGGACGGAGAAGCATTATTAGAGTTCATGGATGAAATCTACTATAATTTAATGATGTTCGATTACCCTGAAGGGATAACCCGTGGACTCAGGCGTAAGTCTGACGTGGCTAGATCTCTGATAGAGCGTACGCGCGGTGACCTGACCAATGCAATACAGCAACAGAAATTAGAGCAGTCGATGAGAAAATTCGAATTAGGATTATGATGATAAATGGGGATTTGAAATGAAATTTGACCCGGAAGAGATAAAAAAGGCGGCAAAACTGGATTTTGAAGCAGCATGGAACAAAGGAAAGGAATTGATCAATAAACCCCTTCCAAATGAACAGTACCCTCATATATCACTTACCTTTGGAAAAGCGCATCCCGTTTACGATACCATTGAACGACTTCGTGAAGCATATATGCGTATGGGGTTTGAAGAAATGATGAACCCACTTATTGTGGATGAACGCGAAGTTCACAACCAGTTTGGGCATGAGGCACTGGCAGTGCTGGACAGGTGCTTCTATCTTGCAGGTCTTCCACGCCCTAATGTGGGAATATCTAACGAGCGTATCGGTTCAATAAAAGAAATACTTGGAACTGTTGATGATGAGGGTATCGAAGCAATACGAAAAGTTTTGCATGCGTATAAGAAAGGTGAGATCGATGGTGATGATCTGGTTCTTGAGATTGCAGGGAAACTTAATGTTTCTGATTCACTGGTCGTTGACATGATCGAGAAAATATTCCCAGAATTTAAGGAACTTGTACCTCAATCTTCACGCAAAACACTCCGAAGCCACATGACAAGTGGCTGGTTCATAACGCTTGCTTCAGTACTGGAACGTAAAAATCCGCCGTTCAATTTCTTTTCAGTTGACCGCTGTTTCAGGAGAGAACAGCAGGAAGATGCGGCACGTCTTATGACATATTACTCGGCATCCTGTGTGATCATGGACGAAGACGTGACAGTGGATCACGGAAAGGCTGTCTCAGAAGGGTTGCTTTCACAGTTCGGTTTTGAGAAATTCAAGTTCAGACCCGATGAGAAACGAAGCAAGTATTATGTCCCTGATACCCAGATAGAAGTGTTTGCATACCATCCGAAACTTGTTGGTTCGAATACCAAGTATTCAGACGGCTGGATTGAAATTGCTACATTCGGAATCTACTCACCAATCGCACTGGCGCAGTATAACATACCATACCCGGTCATGAACTTGGGACTGGGTGTTGAGCGGCTTGCCATGATCCTTTATGATGCAACAGATCTCCGTGCACTGACCTATCCCCAGATTCCGCAATACTCCGACTGGGAGATGCAGGACAAAGAACTTGCAAAGATGATATTTATTGATAAAACGCCGCAAACCATACAGGGTCAGGAGATCTTGGAGGCAATTGTGAGGCAGTGTGAAATGCATGGTTCAGAACCGAGTCCCTGTGAGTTCTTTGTATGGCAGGGGGAGATTGAGGGCAAGAATGTAAAGGTTATGGTAATTGAACCTGAAAATGATACTAAACTGTGCGGACCTGCGGCATTCAATGAGGTACTTGTATTCAACAGTGATGTCATGGGTCTACCTAATGTGAAAAAATGGCGCGAGGCATTCGATAACGATTCGGCTCGAACAGGTATCCGTTTCATTGATGCATTTGCGTCACAGGCAGCAAAAGAGATAGAAGAAGCGATCGCAGATGGGCAGTCCACATGGGAAACACGGGTCCGGATTGTCAAAGTGCCTTCTGAGATTAATATTAGGCTCGAACCACTTGCACAGCGTTATATCACCAGCAAAAAGAAGAAAATCGATATTCGAGGACCAGTATTTACCACGGTGAGGGCGGAGATTGGATAATAGATGTTTTGATGAGTGGCTCGATCCTGTGTCTCATTCGATTGAATCTCTTATAAGGATACAGTCACAAATCGCATCAAAAGTCGTTGTGGAGGATGATTATAAACCCCTTACAACGATTGGGGGTGCAGACTGTGCATTTCTTGATGAATCAATAATCTGCGGAATCGTTGTCCTTAACTATAAGACACTGAACGTGATCAAGCGCACACATGTTATCCAAAAAGTCAGTTTCCCTTATATAGCCACATTCCTTTCTTTTAGGGAAGGCAGTGCAATCGCAGCTGCGCTTGCAGAACTAAAATTATGGCCAGACATGCTCATGTTCGATGGATGCGGTATCAATCATCCGCGCCGGGTAGGGCTTGCTTCACACGTTGGTGCAGTTCTCGACATTCCCACAATCGGCGTTGCTAAAAATGTCCTCTGCGGAAGCGCTCGTGTCCCGACATTGGTGGGCGATGCTAGACCACTTTTCTTTAAAGATGAACAGATAGGTTGGCTGGTAAAAACCACAGGACGCAGCAAGCCGATAGTAGTTGCTCCGGGGCATAGGGTTTCATTGAAAGGTTCTCTTGATATCCTAAGACACTGTCTTGTTAGCCACAAACTGCCCGAACCAACACGTCTTGCCCATTTGTATGTGAACGAAATCAAGGATGAGTTGAAGAGTGAGATGAATGAGCGAATACCTGAATAAGCTGTCAATCCCAAATATTGCAGGTTTGATGGAAATTGGTGAGCCTGTTTGTATAACCTTCGAAGACAGTATTTCAGGGGAGAAATCTAACCTACTGTACTGCGAACTGGTCCAAAAAGCACGTAATGGTGAGTGTTTTTGTGTGTCTGTGCAAAAATGCCCTGTGGGTGCGTATGTTCTTGGAACATCTGACAAAACGCCACAGGAGTATTACTTCAAATCCGGCAGGTATTTAAATATGGAAGCAGCCAGCTGCGCTTCAGAATCACTTCCAAGAGTTGAAAAGAAGTATAATTCGATACTTTTTGAGCCCCTCTCTAAAAATAAAGGAAAGTTCAGCGTGCTTATCCTGTATCTAAAACCCGAAAGTGCCATGCGTCTCGTACAGGCATATTCATATAGTGATGGTACACGGGTTTTGATAGATACGGTCGGTGCGGCATCGATATGTGGAGATTGTACCGCACTGCCACTTGATAAAGGATTCGTTCTATCTTTCGGATGTAAAGGATCCCGTAAGCACAGCAGGTATCAGGATATAGAAGTGCCTGTAGGGATTGCATTTGAACTTGTAGATAAAATCGAAGAGGGATTGGGAAATATCCCGTCTACTTGGAAGTGAACTACTCCCCGCTTACGCATGGAGCTTCTTGCTCCATTTTTTGAACCATCGTTCACAAGTCCACAAGCCCTTCCCCTCGTTCCGAAGGTGTCAAACGGTTATTAGATTTTGATTTTGGAGTGCAAA
>JAFGOO010000214.1 GCA_016926455.1 Methanosarcinaceae archaeon
CTTGAGATGATAATGGAGGTATATTCTAGTCAGGCGTTAGATCCACATGTCGATAGACAAAGATTTAGGGATGAATGGTGGGCTTAACCGATGACACATGAACTTATTTTATGTAGTTAAATCCAATCAAATGATGCTATTTCTTTAGGCTACGCTGCATCATTTAGAGGTCATCTGAGCTTCTTCGATTATTATGCAGAGTAGTTTGTGAATAGACAGTCATGGTTCATTAAGTCACAGAACGACAAAGTATTTGCACCAGTTGAGTTCTGGAATATATGGTGGGCAGTGATGTAAAGGAAGAGGGTACATTTCCAAATGAAGAGTCGTTATTAAGACTGGTAGTGTCAATACTGATTGATATCAATGAGGAATGGATTACAGGAAATATGTATTTATCGATGAAAGACTAAGGAAGGATAGGTACGGGATAAATATATAACAAATTGGGGACACTACCTTCGTTCCAAAGTTACATAATTAATTGAGGATGAAGATATCAGCTTGAAAAAAAGTGAATCTGGCTGAATAATTACAAAAAGACAAGAATTAATGGTAAAAATCTCCGTGCGTAAGCGTGGAGTAGTTCACAAACTCGACTTCATCTGTATCATGTTATAATAAGGCGAAATAGATTCTTATCTCCGCACAAATGCTCCTTTTCCGGTATATCCAGTTGACTTCTGAATCAGGAAATTGATTTCCTTTGTAATGGTGAAAATATTCGGTGCAAATTACCTTCATAAAGGTAAATATAATATACTTTTATTACCAATATATTGGTAATGGTATTGACAGAGAGCAACATTGAAGGTATTCTGAATGTCCTTTATGAGTACAATCCATGGTGGAAAAGCCGCCCTTTCACGGTACCGCCGTACAGGACCGGATTATATGAGTATCTAATTCAGGAGCAGGATTCCCCTGAAATAGAGATAGTTTATGGACCAAGGCAGGTAGGCAAGACTGTTCTCATGAAACAGATAATTCAATTCTTGCTTGATACAGCAAGGGTACCTCCACATAACACGATGTACATTTCCATGGACCATACATCCATTTCGGCACTCAGTGAAGAACCTATTAAAGATGTGCTGGATACTTTCTTCAAATATGTACTGCCTCCTGATTCTGAAAAAGCCTACGTCTTCCTGGATGAGGTACAGGTAGTCAGTAATTGGAGCAATTACCTGAAACAGTACTATGACCTTGGGACAAAAGTAAAATTCTATGTTTCTGGCTCTTCGGTCTCCGAGATAGAAAAGGGAAGTTCGGAATCCTTGATAGGAAGGTCGAGGCTTCGCTGTATGTTACAGTGGAGCTTTGCAGATCATCTGCAATATTGCCTGAAAGAAGAGAAAGACCTTAATCTCCCCAACCCCTCGGCCGTAAGAGATGCTCTATCAGGGAACGATCCCGGAATGCTCTATGCAGCCTTCCTGAAATATCGCGACGATCTGCTCCGCATTGTTCCCAATATAAACCACTATCTTACTGGTTACATTATCTCAGGCGGATACCCTGGTCTTTTCGGGGTCAATATGGATAACGCAAGGGATATCCTGATGGACCGCTTCATGCTTACGTTGCACAAGGATATTATGCGAACCTTTGCTGTTAGAAACATCAAAGGCTTAGAGAACACGGTTATCAGATGCGCTATGCAGAGCTGCCAAGTTACCGACTATCACAGCTTTGCAAAGGCTGTCGGCACTAAATATGACACGCTAATGGTGTATCTTGGCTATCTGTCGGACGTGTTCATGATATCAGAGTCTCATTTTTATTCAAAAAGTGACAGCACTTTTTCGAAGGGGAAGAAATTGTATATGAGGGACCACAGCACGAGGAATGTACTTGTAGGCTTACTCAACATGCGTCTGTTCGAGTTCGGTGAGGAGCTAGGCAAGACCGTTGAAACAATAGTACAGGACCACGCATCGCGGCTTGCAGGAGCTTATACAGGTCGTCCAAAGAGCTATTACTGGAAAGGCAAAAAGGAAGTGGACATAATTATCGAGCCTTCTATCATTCCAATTCCTTTGGAGGTCAAATACCGCCAAGATCCCGGTGATATAGCAGGAGTGAGGGAATTCATGAAAAAGTTTGACTCACCTTTTGGTATCGTTGTGACAAAGGACACGCTGAAGCTTGCTGATGATGTTTTGTTCATACCGCTTGCCCTGTTCTTACTAGTCTGTTGATACAAGAAGAATTTAACTTACTATGAGTTTTTATAATACTTATTACAGAAAATAGTTTAAAATTAAAAGTGGGTGGTAAATTTGGAAATTATAAAAGAACCAGAGATAACAGAAATAGAAGAAAGAAACGTAGCATATGTTTCCTTTGTCGGCAACTATATGGGAAACGCCAAGGTATTTGAAGAGTTATGTGGTAAGCTTATTAGCTGGGCAGGTACGAAACAATTGATGGGACCAGATACTCTTTTGATGTCTGCATATTATGATAATCCTGACGTTACTCCTCCAGAAGAACTTAACCTGGATATGTGCATGACCATTGAAGATGATATTGAAGTTGAAGGAGAAGTGAAAAAGAAAAATCTTCCTGGAGGAAAGTATGTGGTTATGCGTGCAGAACTGACAGGAGCAGAAGAATATGGTCCTGCGTGGGAAAGGGTTGTTGAATGGCTGATACAAAATAACCTCGAAATTGATATGTCCCGGGCAAGTTATGAGATATATTTAAACTCTCCCGAAGAACATCCGGAAAAGCATCATATTCTTGATATATGTATGCCTGTCAAATGATAACATCCAGAGGTTATTTCTGAAAATTTTTTCTTTGTTATGGCATTTCTCACTGATGTTCAGTCTGATGATGTTATAATATGGAAGTACCTGTGGTGTTCAAGGGCTATGAAAAAACTTGATCTACAATTTCAAGTTTATACTCAAAATCTGACTCTCCACCGTACTTCTCATGAACATCCAGAACATGTCCCATGATCTCCTTGATCACTTGGATATCAATGCGCCGGTTTGTAATCATCCACTTCCTGACCTGTGATCTAAAAAAGTGCCTGCAATCGTGTGGTGACCATGCTATGCCTGTAGACTCAAACACGGTGTTTATCATCCGTGGTGTTAAGGGTTTGGGCTTTTTTCCATGTCTGACTCTATCAATAACATACGGGCTCGTATGTGACCCCATATAAGCCTGTAGTAAAGTGTAAAGGCTTGAATTGATAGGAACCTCACGGCTACGCATCTCATACACTTTTGAATTACCTTTTTTGGTTCTCTTTAACATCGTGTGGGTAATGTCAATTTACCTGCCATTAAGAATATCATTGTGTTCCTATATTTCTCAGTCTTCAACCC